>NZ_JFHJ01000211.1:0-5028 GCF_003666285.1 Mesotoga sp. HF07.pep.5.2.highcov
CTTGAAGGAAATAGTAACAACCGATTCACTGGCTGTACTGCAGAGAGTAGAGCAAATCTGTAGGTGCGTCTTCTTAAAAAGGTCCCGGTTCGCTCAGAAGGAAATGCAGTACAGTTCCTAAGATTACGGTTCATTGTCGCTTTTAGTTTGTTCGTATTGCGAAGTAGATTTCGCACGAAAGTCTGAGTCTCGCAGCGATTTTCGAGATTAATTGCCTATCTTTGGTTCCTATTCGGCTACAGAAAGCAGCGTTAAAGAGATGTTAGTGTGGTATATTCTCCTAGAATGTATATTCACCGTAAGGCACTTTTGGAAGGTGATTTTCTTTTCATTGTATTTGATCTTCACTTTCATAATTCGGGAGGCAAAATCATGAGAAAGGTATTGATTGTGGTCTTACTAAGCATGGTTCTATTCACAACTGGTCTATTTGCGGTTGTATCTGGAGACCCAGTAGTTGAGGGTCAACTACCGTTTCTTCTCACCAACGCGGGGCAGGGTCCCGGCGGTAAAATGGCAAGGCTTCTAATATGGCAGAGCGGAGCAATTGAAGACACGGATTTCGATTACAATGCAGAACCACTTAAAGAAAATCCGAACGATCTTACTGCGAGAGAATACAAGATGCTTTTCGTAATCATCGGTTCTTCTGCAAAGGGCCTTGGCGCATCGGGTATAACTATTGATGAAGAGATAGTGAGACTCAACAAGATGATAGAAGAAGCCAAGAGACTCAACATGTTTATTATTGCCGCTCACATTGAAGGAAAGGCAAGAAGGGGAAATCCCGGAAGTGCAGACGAACGGTCAATTGATGCGATTGCACCATATGCAGACTACCTAATTGTGATGAAAGAGGGAAACTTAGATGGTAAATTCACTAGGATAGCTGAAGAGAAAGATATCCCCCTCACTCTCATCGACAACACGATTGATTTCATGCAGGTAATTAAATTGATGTTCCCGGCCGAATGATGGCGTTCTAGCCAGATCGCCGCTTCTTTGGAGGAGTAAAAATGTATCTTCAGACAACGATTATCGCAATAATTATGGTTGCTACTTTTGCTCTTGCAAGCTGGAAGTTGAAATCGCCGGAGATATCCATGGTAATTACCGCCATTGTTGGTGCGTTAGTGGGTGGGTTTGGATTTCCCTCGAGGCTTCTAGTGGAGGGTATGTTTACATATTTTGATGTTGGAATGATTTTTCTAACCGCATCGATTTTTATCAATATTTACTCTGAGACAGGGGCTATGAATGCCCTGGTTCGATGGATTGTGAAGCAGTTTTACGACAGAAAGTGGCTAATGTTAGTGCTACTGGGAATATTGATGATCATTCCTGGTGCTTTGACTGGAGCGGGGAGCGTATCGATATTTGTCGTAGGAGGCCTAGTAGCTTCAGTCATGAGCTACATGGGGTTTTCGAAGAGGCGTGTGGCGGCCTTCATATACTTGTTTGCAATGCTTGCTGCCGTTTCACCTCCTATAAACCTATGGGCAATGTTGATGGCAGCTCAGGCTAACATGCCATATGTTGGTTTCAATGTGGTACTGCTTGTACCAATAGTAATTATTGCCTTGTTTACAATAGTCTATACTGGCACTAGCAAGACGCCGGAGAGAAAGAGCAAAGAACACATCCTTTCCGAACTTCCACTTCCACCTGAAGGGATGAATTGGTTCAAGATCATAACTCCTTTTGCTGTTCTGCTTGTGTTGATTCTACTATCTAAATTCGCGGCATTTTCTATTCCCGTTCTTGGCCTTCCGCTTACATTTGTGATATGTGCTTTTGCCTCTGCCATGATGGACAGGAAGAGGTGGGATGTTCGCAAATGGTTCGATGTGATGGTAAAGACTATGGATCAGGTGTTTCCGCTACTAGCAACGGTTATAAGCGTAGGTGCCCTTGTAAATATCATGACGGCAACTGGTGTCAGAGGCTTGCTTGCTATCACTTTCATTACTCTACCGATGGTTTTCATCTACATTACCGCGCTGCTTTTTGCACCTTTCGCCCAAGGAGCGCTCAGCTACGGAAGTGCAATTATCCTCGGTACGCCAATAATCTTCCTATTCAATTCGGTTGGACTGAATGTCACAGTTACTGCTGCTGCCCTCAGTCTCCTTTTCCCATTGGGCGACTGTCTGCCTCCATCGAGAATAGTGGGAAGGCTTACTGTTGAGACGGTAGGATATGAAGGCAGCTACATGTCTTTCCTCAAAGCGATAGCTATACCGTGGCTTTTCATGGGTGCTATCGGGCTGCTGATGCTTATTTTCCCCAACCAGTTAGATTTCCTTGTAGTCTATTGATGGAGGTGAGGACATGTTGGTCTTAATGGATACGATTATTCACTATTTTTACTTCGTAATGACTGGGTTCTTTGCAATCCTTCTGCTAAAGAATCTTTTCAAAAGAGAAAGGCGAAAAGGCCTTGTCTATGACATAGTCTATTCCTACGTTATCATGGTCTTCATACTAAGAGTAATCGGGATTAAGTGAGGTGTGAGATGAAGAATCCACTGTATCTAAAAATCCTATTCCTGGTTCTTTCGGGCGTACTCGGCCTTTTAGCTGGAATAGAGTTCTGGGAACTCCGGCATTACAAAGAAACGGTCGTCGTTTCAGAAGACTTCTCTGAAAAGATTATGCTTAGCCAGTATCTTCCAAGTCTCAAGAATACTTGGGGAGATACACCTATTTATATCTATGACTCCGGAGTACCGGGAGGCTCGATGCTTGTTCTCGGTGGAACCCATCCATATGAGCCGGCGACGACACTCGCGACCTACGTTATGATGGAAAACATCGACGTGACATCGGGGAAAGTCTATATAATTCCTCATGCAAATATGAGTGCCTCTACATTGGGAATGCTTGGCAACGCATACATAAAGTACTACCATATAGAGACTCCATGGGGTCAGAAGAAGTATAGAGTCGGTGACCGAGGAACTAATCCACTAGATCAGTGGCCAGACCCTTTCACCTACGTTCACTACCCATCAACCCAGAATTTGGCTTACCAGGACATCAGGAATTTGAACAGGACTTTTCCTGGAAGACCGGATGGAACGCTTACGGAGAGAATATCCTATGCGATTATGGAGTTGATTCGGAATGAGGACATTGACATTTTCTTCGATTTTCACGAGGCATCACTGATGTACCCGGTGGTAAGTACTTACGTGGCACACGACAGGTCAATGGATATTGCCATGATGGCCGCAATGATGCTAAGCGCCACTCAGTTCCCGATGAAGTGCGAGGCCTCGCCAAAAAACTTGAGAGGTCTGACACATAGAGAAGTGGGCGACTTCAGCAATACGTTGGCAATATTGATGGAGACGCCCGAAGCCTTTATCGACAGAGTCGTTGGGCGCATGTCAGAGGAACTTATGCTAGAGGGTAAAGATGAATTCCTTCAGACAGCTGCAGAAAAGGGTCTAGTTTACTGCGATTACGACATATACGAAGGTTTTCCGGATGCTCTTGGAAACATGATTATTGGTACACCGATGGATTACAGAGTCGGTAGGCACCTATCAGGAACGCTAGAGGCCTTGAACTGGATGAATCAGTTCTTCCCTGACAAGGCAATTAGCGTGACTTTTCCGAACTACGTCGATGTTATGAGTAATGGGTCGGGGTACTATCTACATGATCCAAGCAAAGCCGACCCATCCAGAGTCTTCCAGAACTGAAAGTCTGAAGATCAACTGATACAGGAAGGCACCACAATCCTTTTTCTAGGGGGCAAAACGTGAAATTGAAGCTGAAAGCGTTCCTGGTACTTGTGATTTTGCTGGTCTTCTTGAGTAGTACCGCGCTTACCTGTACCATACTTGCCGTTGGCAAGGATGCATCGGTGGATGGTTCGACAATTGTTACCCACAACGACGATTCCAGTTCGGCCGACTTCAGGCTGTGGATAATCCCGGCTATAGACTGGCCGGAAGGTTCGATGAGAGATATCGTGATCGATTCTCACAACTACATTGATTACGGTGACTTTCCCTTCGTTGATGTTGGTGACAAGGGAGTAGTTGTGGGACAGATTCCTCAGGTGGAGCACACCTACCAGTATTTCCACTCCAGATACTCGTTTATCAAAGAAATGGGAGTTGCAATGGGTGAGTCCACTGCCGGAGTTAGAAGGGAACTGAGAGAGGCCAGAGGTTGGATCGACTGCTGGACGGCTCAGGATATCGCTCTCGAGAGGGCCTCCACGGCAAGAGAAGCGGTCAGAATCATGGGGGATCTTGTCGAGCAGTACGGTTGGTACGGTTCAGGCGAGATAATGAACGTAACTGATGGAGATGAGGTCTGGATAGCCGAATTCTACGGACGTGATCTCTGGGTTGCAGTGAGGATGCCGGACGACTGTGTTTTCGTCGGTGCAAACACGATGAGAATTCGAGATGTCGATTTTGAAGACACTGAAAATGTGATGTACTCCCCGAATCTTATTTCTTATGCGGTTGAACAGGGATGGTACGATCCAAATTCCGGAGAACCCTTCAGACCGGCAGATGTGTATGCCCCGAGGAGCAGCGGAAACATTCGCGAATGGAGAGCATTCAGCTTGATGGCTCCATCCATGGGGTACGAGTACCTAGATGTCCACTACCCTCTCTGGATAAAACCCGATAAGAAACTTTCCGTTTGGGACATTTTCACAATTTCTGGAGATTGGTACGAAAGAACGGAATTCGACCTGACTAAAGGAATTGGTGCCGGGCCTTTTGGCGATCCATTTGCAAGCTACAGAGTCGGAGGAAGGCAGAGACCCATAGGTATCTACTTGAGTTGTTATGTTCAGATCAGTCAGATCAAGAACTGGTTGCCGCCTGTAATTGGATCAGTAGTATGGTTTGGATATGGTGGAGGCGGCACACAGTACCATACTCCTCTTTGGCCGGCAATGTCTGAGCTGCCAGAGTTCTATCAGGTTGGCTCGAGATATGAAGACTTCAGAAGAGATTCTGGATGGTGGACAAGTACATATGTTCAGGAAATGAC
>NZ_JFHJ01000716.1:0-17438 GCF_003666285.1 Mesotoga sp. HF07.pep.5.2.highcov
TCCTCAATAAATCCCACATGTTCTCTCGCGCTCGACCATTCATACTCCCAGGGAAACCGAACCATCTTCGCACGAACGGGATTTCTCTCAACATACCTCAACGCTTCAAGAGCGTGATCATGATGCAGCGGACAGGAATAGAACCTTCCCTGCCAGAGATGACCCGATCTCCGGTTCTTCTTGTTGAAGTAGCTGGAGTACCTCATATTAGCGTACTTGAAAGTCATCGCCAGGGAATCTCTTCTTAGGGGAGCCGCTAGGAAATGAACATGGTTGGTCATGAGACAGTAAGCGTAGATCTTCATCTGATACTTTATAGAATACTCGCCGACGAACTCAATGTACTTCTTCCTGTCGGCAGAATCCTCAAATATGTTCTGCCTGTAATTACCTCTCTGAGTAATGTGATGAACAACACCTTCGAATACAACCCGAGCAGACCTCGGCATCATCATCACCTCGAACTGAGGAAATGTTCGCAAAAATGGGGACTGACAAGTCTTCTAATGTCTGTACACATTTTTGCATCACGTCAAGGTTCATCTCAGATTATAGTAAAACACATTGCAGATTCTCTGTATTCCTCACCTATACATCCTTTCTCTGACAGTTTAGACCCGGCTTGGTCGTTTTTGTCGGAGGACGGAGAACCGGTGACGTCGGACCTGTTCTAAATGAATGAAGAACAATATTACACAAATGTAAATAATAGAGTCTGTCCCTAAAGATCAATGTAAATAATAGAGTCTGTCCCTAAAGATCCGTGTCCCTAAAGATCCGCATCGTTTCTCTGACAGCCTAGACCAGGCTCTTATGCCATTTTTGCTCTTCTCAGAGAACGGAGAACCATTGCAAGTGAGTTGCTCCTATTGAATGAAGATCTCCGTTACGATAATGTAAATAATGGAGTCCCTAAAGATCCAGAAAAATCTGTCCCTAAAGATCCAGAAAAATCCTCTCCAAAAATGTGTTCTAGTCGTATATTATCTCCAGAATTCTTCTTGCCACATGAGGTCTGTAATGGCTATCTTCATAATAATTGTAAATCGATTCCGTGAATTCGTTGACACCGGAAAAATCAAATATTTTATCTTCATCAAAGATGTTTTTTAGGTTTTGCATGCGTTCTGCGGTAAAAGGTATTTGATCATAAAGCGGAGAGATAACAATTCGATAATCAGTTTGATGAGAGGCTAATATGTCATGTATCTTTTGAAGTAAAATCAGTTCTTCATTGGTCACCTGGTGCTTGATATTACTAACTTTCTCTCTGGCATAAAAGACTCCTTCTTCAATTAATCTATCATAATAAGCCTTTTCATCATTTTGTATCATCTTATCATAACCGTACATAAGATCACCAGTTATGTTATTTGATATGTGGTAATACTCTGACTTATTGAAAAGGTTACTCATGTACTCCCTATATATACCAAACAAAGAATAGTCAAAATATCCTATTAGAAACCTAGGGTTAAGGCTGGCCTTTATGAACGCAAGATAATAGTCAAGAACACACTCCCCGGAGAGTGTTGGGGGAGAGATAAAAAGGTGACCTTCCCTATTTTCAGTTCTATCCATTGTATCGTCATCTAACACAATTATCACATTTTCTATCATGTTCCCACATTTATCTATAAACCTAAGCTTGTTGAAAATACCATACAACCCCTCACCAGAAGCATCAAAATGAAATCCTACACTGTTAGGAGGTAAATAGTTCAACCAATCAGATACTTTGAAAGCCTGTGAGCGCGAGTTACCAAAAATGAAAGAATTGTACTGCTGACTACTGTTGTTTCTTTCAAACAATTTTAGGCAAACCATCTCTCTATTCAAACCAACAAAATTTCCTTCGTAGAATTCCTCATGATAAAAGAAAACTTTGAATGGATCAATGATTATACCGAGACCAACAATTAGCAAAAAGGGAGAAATAAATATGAGTAGTTTCATCACGAAGAGTTTCATCGATTTTTACGATCTCCTTCCTAACTAAAACCTGAAATAGACGAATTCCTGCGATCCAGTCGCACTGAAAAGAGCTACCCACATGACAAGCAAGTAGTAAACAATCCATCTGAGATAGATAGGTTTCTGCTGCAATCTTAAAAGGTGCTCGTTATTTGCTTTATTTGTGAACTCGAAAACCATCACAATTACCAAAGAGACGGCAATGACAGCTAAATCAAACTTACCAAGTCCAAGCTTTAGCGATTCAGTCAGTACTGACAGAGATCCGAGTTGTTCTCTCAGGCCTGTGAATAGCTTAGTTATTATCCATCCTGAATCCCCCAGGCTCTTGGCCCTGAAGAATATCCATGCGAAACTCACGAGGTTGAAGGTTATGAATGTCTTCCAGAGTTTGAGAATCTTTGTGCCGTTGAGTTTGAGCTTTTTGTATATCTTCTTCTGCAGAGGTTTGTATAGAACTGCAGCAGCCATGTACAGACCGTGGAGGAGCCCCCATATAACGAATGTCCAGGCTGCTCCGTGCCAGAGGCCCGAGATGAAGAAGGTTATCAGCAGGGCAATTACAGATCCCCAGCTCTTCCAGTTTCTCATTCTCATCTGCAATGGTTTGAATAGATAATCCTGTAGCCAGCTTGAGAAGGAGATGTGCCATCTCCTCCAGAATTGTGCCACGCTCGTTGCCAGATAAGGTCTGTTGAAGTTGTCGGTCAGGTTTATGTTGAACAATCTCGCAGTTCCCAGAGCCATGTCTGTGTAGCCCGAGAAGTCCATGTATATCTGTATCGCGTAGGCGTAGGTCGCCACTATTAGGGGGAGACCAGTGTAGGCGCTCACGTTTCCATAGACCGTGTTGACCAGCACCGCCAGTCTATCTGCGATTACTACTTTCTTAAACAATCCCCAGGTGAAGAGCAACATGCCCGAACGCATGTTGTCATAGTTGAATTCGTATGGTTTCTTCAGCTGTGGGAGGAGAGAGTTAGCTCTTTCGATAGGTCCCTGTAGTATCTTGGGAAAGAAGCTAATGTACAAAGCAAAATAGCCGAAGTGTCTTTCCGGCTCCTGTATCTCAAGATAGATATCGTTCAGATACGAGATAGCTTGAAAGACATAAAACGAAACACCTATTGAGACTATTACCGGACATATCGGAATGACACTCTTTCCAAAGATCGCTTTCAGGAGAAGATCCAGATTCTCCGTTATGAAGGGAAGGTATTTCATTCCGACAAGTATCGCGAGGTTCATACTCGTTCCGATCCAGAAGAGTCTCTTCTTTTCTTTCTCTTCGCTTCTGGCGGCGATGAGTTTGCCAAATACATAGGTTGCAAGCATCACGCCGAAGAGAACCAGCAGAAGATACGGATGCATTAGGGAGGCATAGAAGAATATGCTTCCCGAAAGCAAGACTATCCACCTGAACCTGTCGGGCGTGAAGTAGAATATAAGATATATGGCAGGCAGGAAGAGAAAGTACTCGATAGAGTTGAAGAACATCTAGCGCCCCCCCTATTTTCTGGACTCCAGTTTTTTCTCTATGCTTTTGTACAGGTCTCCCACGTTTCTGAATGTGAGGAGCTCTTTCTGGCCGAATGTTATGGCGAATTTCGTCTCGATCGCGAGAATAAGGTTCACGTGAGACAGCGAATCCCAGCCGTCGACATCGTTCGCCGTCATCTCCGGTTTCAGCTCGATCGTGTCGTCGTCGAACACCTCGCAGAATATTTCGTTCAATCTTTCAAATGTGGTCATGTCTCAATCCTCCATTGTGGATAGGTCTCCGGGATCTTCTCCCTTGTAGATCGCCTTCAATACTCTTCTCATTATCTTTCCGCTTTTGTTCTTCGGCACGGAATCTACGACTATGATCTCCTGCGGTGTGGCTATTGTCGATACTTTGTTGGATACTTTTATGCGTATCTTCAGTTCGAGGTCTTTCGTCCATTCCTGGTTTTCTTTCAGAGCCACGAACGCGACTACTTTCTCGAAGAGGAGGTCGTCAGGCGCCCCTATGACTCCCGATTCGGCTATCTCGGGTATCTCAAGCAGAGCGCTCTCTATTTCGAAAGGACTTATAAGATGCCCCGCCGTGTTTATCACGTCGTCGCTCCTGCCTGTGAACCAGTAGTAGCCTTCCCCGTCGATATACGCCGTATCTCCAGAGTAATAAAAGCCTTTCTTGAATTTGCTTTCGTAGGCTTCTCGGTTGTTGAGATAGGTGCTGAACATCGAAGACCAGCCCGGTTTAAGGCAGAGATTTCCCCTCTTGTCTTGGGGCTGGATCGTGCCGTTGTCTTCTATGATCGCCGCCTCGATCGAACCAACGGGCTTGCCCATAGAGCCGGGCTTTACGGTGAGGCCGGGCCTGTTCGAGATCATTATACCGCCCGTCTCCGTCTGGAACCAGGTGTCGTATATCTCCTTCTTGAGCACTCTTCTAGACCAGTGAACGATCTCGGGGTTAAGCGGCTCGCCCACGCTGAATATGTATTTCAAGTTAGACAGGTCGTAATCGTCGAAGAAATCATCGCTCTGCTGCATGAGCATTCTAAGGGCAGTCGGAGCGGTGTACCAGATTGTTATCCCTTCACGCTCAAGTATCTCGAACCAGAGAGCCGGATCATATCCTCCGGCATAATGAACCTGTGTGACACCGAGGCTCCATGGTCCGATTATTCCGTATGAGGTTCCGGTTACCCAGCCCTGGTCAGCCGTGCACCAGAATATGTCTTTATCTGTGAGATTCAGTATCTCTTTACTCGTCGAGCTCTGGTGGAGGACGCTCCTGTGTAGATGGAGTACGCCCTTCGGCTTTCCGGTGGAGCCGGAAGTGTAATGTAAAACCGAGGGTGTTTCCGGTCCCGTCTGCGGAACAGCAAATAGATCCGAAGCGTTTTGCGTTAGCTGGCTGTAGCTCAGTATGTCCGGGCTTTCGTGTCTGGGGATATCTGTGAGAATTATGTATTTAAGGTCAGGCAAACGGTCTCTGATTCTGTTTATCTTCTTCATAGAGCTTTTTCGTGTGATGAGGCATTTGGCCTTCGAGTCTCCTAGCCTATCCAGCAGGGCATCTTCTCCGAAAGAGGAGAATAGTGTTCCAGCTATCGCCTTGATCTTTAGAATACCCAAAAATGAGAAGAACTGCTCGGGAGTCCTTGGAAGGAAGGAGAAGATTATGTCTCCCTCCGAAAGGCCTAGTTCCAGCAAGGTGTTGGCGAACCTGTTGCTGTTTCTCTCAAGATCGCAGAAAGTGTAATCGGTCCTATCAAGAGCCTGAGAAATGAAGCGCATCGCAACCCTGTCCTGAAGACCCCTGTTGCATTGCTGCTTCGTACAGATATGACCGATATTGAACTGCCAATTGTGAATCAAATCGTTCTCCAATCAGATCACCCGCTGAATGATGTTTAAACTAGATTGAAGTATGAAAATTATAACACGATGGCAATTGTAAGGATACCCTCCCGGGAAAAACACGGCTTTGACCGATGCTTCGCAGATTTTAAGAGCTGCGTAGTACAGTACTCGTCTTTTTCCTTCACAAGGAATCCTACAGACAAAGAGTCTCTACCTTCTCCCTGACTGCCACCATCATTGTAGAAAAAAGCATCCCTTTGAATTCAAGCAATAGCTATATATCAACAGTTAACAAGTCATTAATGTCTGTACCCATTTTTGCATCAGGTCAAGCCATCTCAGATTATAGCAAAACACATTTCGTCGATTCTCTTACATCTCTACATTCTTCATCTTTTCATCGAAATAAAGCCTTACGGACCTGGGAAACGTCAAACCTTCTCGCACGCCAATATCGCGGCAAAAAGATATCTCTTGTATCGTCTCTATCTTCTTCTCACTTTGCATTGCTATCCTGAAAAAGAACGATGTTACGGCCATGAAAATAATGGAGTCTGTCCCTAAAGGTATCCCCTAAAGGTATCCAGTCATGAGAGTGTATGATTCAGTATCCTGCCAGCTCCGGAAAATGGAGAACCTTCTGGGGTAGACATGTTCCAATTGAACGAAAAACGACATTACGCTAATGTAAATAATGGAGTCTGTCCCTAAAAAAGTACTACGATCTCCGATTCTTCTTATTGAAGTAGCTGGAGTACCTCATATTAGCATACTTGAAAGTCATTGCCAGGGAATCTCTTCTTAGGGGAGCCGCTAGGAAATGAACATGATTGGTCATAAGACAGTAAGCGTAGATCTTCATCTGATACTTTCCAGAATACTCGCCGACGAACTGGATGTACTTCTTCCTGTCGGCAGAATCCTCAAATATGTTCTGCCTGTAATTACCTCTCTGAGTAATGTGATGAACAACACCTTCGAATACAACCCGAGCAGCCCTCGGCATCATCATCACCTCTAACTGCGGAAATGTTCGCAAAAATGGGGATTGACAAATCTTCCAATGTCTGTACTCATTTTTGCATCACGTCAGCTTCACTTCAGATTATAGCAAAAGACATATCGCCCATTCTCTAGCATCTCTCGCTTATTCTTCGTTTCCTCGAAACGAATACTGACAAACCTCGGGAGCAAAATACCTCCTCGCAGTCCAATATCGCGGCAAAAAGATATCTCTTCTTGTGTCCTCTTTATCTTCTTTTCACTTTGCATTGCCATCCTGAAAGAAAAACGAGATTTCGGCAATGTAAATAATGGAGTCTGTCCTGTCCCTACAAGTATCTCGCAATGTTCCTATACGGGATTTCTCGTTTACTTAGCGGTGGACGGAGAACCGTTGACGGCAGACCCGTTCTATTTGAATGAAGAACGCTGTTACGCCAATGTAAATAATGGAGTCTGTCCCTATTATTTTCTCGAACCTGGGAAACGTCATACCTCCTCGCGTTCCAATATTGCAGCAGAAAGATATCTCTTCTTGTGTCCTCTTTATCTTCTTCTCACTTTGCATTGCTATCCTGAAAGAAGAACGGTGTTACGGCACTGTAAATAATGGAGTCTGTCCCTATTATTCCTAAGCATCTTTCGCTTATTCTTCGTTTCCACGAAATGAAGACCTACGAACATGGGGAAAGTCATACCTCGTCGCGTTCCAATATTGCAGCAGAAAGATGATAGATATCTCCTCTTGTATCGTCTTTATCTTCTTCTCACTTTGCATTGCCATCCTGAAAGAAGAACTAGGTTACGGCAATGAAAATAATGGAGTCTGTCCCTGAAGGTCCTGATGCTCGTTTTTTCAACCAAGGAGTTTGGCAGCGTAGTCGTTGACAATAAGGATGCTTTTCGAGATTCAATATGTAAGAAATCGAACTGTGCGACGCAGTGCTTTTCTTATTCATCTCCAAAATATGGAATGGGTAGAAGAATAATGAGGGTACCAGATCCTATGCATTTCCTAAATCTCTGTCTCGTTTTGGATGAGAACTGGTCAAGACTTGAAGATGAATATAGGAAGTCATTGATTAGCGAGTCTTCCCCTGTTTTGTTTGAGAAAGGTCAATGGCCTGAGTCTACAAATCCATTGTCGAATTTTGGAGAATTCAATGAAAAGTGCATTTTGGAGTCATATGGAAGTCGTTTCGAACTGGTCGCAGATGTATCTAAATACTACGGATCAATATATTCTCACGCAATACCATGGGCACTTGAGGGTAAGGAGGAAGCACAAAAGAATCACAATGCTGACACGCCCGGGAACAACATTGATCAAGCAATAAGACTGTGTCAGAATAATGAGACAATTGGGATACCGATAGGTCCTTATACTTCTTTGGTTGTTTCTGAAATAATCGGTTGTCACATTGACCATGAGATCACAAAAACGCATGCGAAGATCAAAGGCAAGAGATTCATCGATGACTATCGGTTCTACTTTGACGATGCTAACGAAGCTCAAACATTCTACTACAATCTGCAGGATACACTTTCACAGTTTAGACTTGATCTTAATACATTGAAGACGGAGATTAGACATTTCCCGTACAGTCTTGAGGACCCTTGGGTTAGTGATCTCAAGGAGACAAGCAATAGCCTCATCGATGGCACGAAGAACGAGAAGGAGATTCTTGTTGCCTTTTTCAGTAGAGCATTTGAATACTCTAAGCAATTTCCAACTAGTGCCGTCTTGCTTTTTGCTCTGAAGAGGATAAGCAATTGGACTGTTAAGAAGGATAATTACGACGTCTTTGAGTCGATTCTTTTGCGAACGTTGGCAGTTGAGCCGCGCTCCTTTCCAGCAGTCTTGAGCTTGCTACTTTCCAACTTTGACAGGCTAGACAAGGAAAAAGTCAAAGAGGTACTTGAACGGATTATTGACAAAAACGTTCGGCCACGCAACGGCTACGAGCTTGCATGGTGCCTTTTCTCTGCAACTGCGCTAGACATTTCGCTGTCAGAGGAATGCATTAGCAAGATACTAGAAGTCAGGGAGTCGCTTTCAACAGCGCTAATAGTCAACTTGGTAGCAACAGGGAAACAAGTACTCAATCCGAAACATGATCTGAATGAAATCGGTGAGAAGACCACGAATTGGCTAACAAACTATCAAATATCTCTTGATCGAAAAAAAGCTTTCAAGATCAATGGCTTTGCAAGGTTACTGATGAAGAAAAAAGTGAGTTTCTTTGAAGCGATTCCGAAAGACAAGAATGAGCTATCAGAAATCTTGATTAATTGCTCCGTTCGTGAAAATAACCAGTATAACGCGTCACTTACCTAGATTCGATGAGGCATTTACATGCTTTCAGTATGCCAATGTTTAGGGTAAACACTTTTCTGGTTTCTTTAAGTAGAATGCTCCGCTCTTAGAAAAGGAGATGAGACATGGGGTTAGAAAAGTCCACTTTCAACTTGCTAATTAACTATCTTAAAGCTCACGGTTATCCTGAAGAGTCCTTTTCCATTGAGCATCCTATAAGTGAAAATCTTCGTGTAGATCTCGGAATTGTAGATCCAATTACTAGAGAAGTATTGATGGTTTTCGAAATAAAGAGCAAGAAATCACATTCCAAAGAACGGTTTGGAAGAACACAGATCGAATCTTTCAGAAGAGCGCTCGGGAAGGGAATCCCTTATTATTTGGTTTTTCCGCCAACTGTAAATACAAGTGTACCCGAAATAGTTAGGATTACGTTTGAAGATGAAGATCTGAACTTGGTGAGTGAGTTTCCGGAAGAGGTCCTTGAATACTACTCTCTTAGGAAAGCTAGAACCAACTCCGTCATCGCTGGTAAGAAAGCTGCTTCAAAGAAGCTGGTGGACGGCTTTGCAATAACAGCTCGCATAATTTCTATGGCATTCACAGTCTTTTCAGTGCTCAGTATATTGAAGATCACGAGTTTTGACGCGGCATCTGTTATACTGATGCTTACAGCCTCCGGCTTTCTCGTTGCTCCTTATGTAAGCAAATTGACGATTGGGATCCTAAGTCTGGAGCGACTCCAGAAACAGAGTGGAGGTATGCACAAATAGGTTTAGTCGATGTAATCGCTTAACTGAGGCAAATTCGAACTTCACAACAAATGCTTCAATGAGTCGATTTACCATCGTCGAGTGTAATCAGGATGCAAAATGGCAGTCTTACTCCATTTAACCTCACCCTGGGATAGAACTTCCCTATCGCAACATCCATATGAGCAGCGTTATCTATCCTCTCTACTTGTACTTCTTCCTGTCGGCAGAATCCTCAAATATGTTCTGCCTGTAATTACCTCTCTGAGTAATGTGATGAACAACACCTTCGAATACAACCCGAGCAGCCCTCGGCATCATCATCACCTCTAACTGAGGAAATGTAAGCAAAAATGGGGAGTGACAAGTCTTCTAATGTCTTTACCCATTTTTGTATCACGTCAAGCTTCACTTCAGATTATAGCAAAAGACACATAGCCAATTCCCGGTATTCCTCACTTATACATCGTTTCTCTGAAAGTCTAGATCCGGCTTCGTCGTTTTTGTCGGAGAACCGGTGACTGCGGACCAGTTCTAATTAAATGAAAAGCAATATAAAACTAATGTAAATAACGGAGTCTATACCAAGGTATTCCCCGGGGCAAAAACTGTCTCGTCGGAGGACGGAGAACCGTTGACATCGGACCTGTTTTGACTGAATGAAGAACTATATTACCGGAATGTAAATAATGGAGTCTGTCCCTAAAGAACCTCAGTTTCTCCCCTTCTCATCACCAAAGATCCAGCCGCTGTAATTCTTCGATTCAAAGACATAAATCCCGGTTTCAGCTATCATCAGAATATCTATCTCCGTAGTCGATCCATCCGACTTTGGAAGATAGACGTTCGTCAGCAGCCGGTGATGCCTTTCCAGTTTCTCGAGCCTGGAAAAGATAAGAAACTCGCCGTAGTTTCCCTTATCGAAAAGAATCTGCAGAAAGGAGTTGCCGCTCGCATCCTTATACGAAGATTTCCTGTATTTCAGATAGATGCTTAGGATATTAAAAACTACGAAGCCAATTGCCAGAAGTACGATTACAGAAAGAAACGCACTTAAGGTCATTCATTACCTCCCATGGGATACCCACAAAGACAATCGATACTCCATTCATACGAAAAAAATCGACTCCCTTAGTCGAGCAGATTCCCCAGAAGAAAAAAGAAAGAAAATCAACAACAGAATTCTACCATTTGAAATTGCTGAACTTACAACTGCTCTAAGCATCACAGTAATGTCAGAAATGGAGGCAATCCCGAAGGTCCGTACGGGATCTTCTCGCAGAACCGAGGACGGAAAACTGATCCAATTTAAAGAGAACTACGTTACCGGACTGTAAATAATGGAGTCCCTAAAAGTATTCTGTCCCTAAAAGTATTCTTGTCCATAAGAAACAAAAGGGATTCAGAAGCGTGATTTGTGTGCAAGTAGCTGTTTAGTACGAAAAATGCATTTACCAAGTAATCTTGTAATTGGGGTTAAGCTCATCAAGTAATAGAGTCTGTCGACTCTGCCTACAGAATTAAATTTTTTTAAGTATTGCAAGGACTTCTTTGCAAGAGCAGGGTCTCCATAATTTCCAGCCAATCTAAGAAGTCTGTGAGAGTACTTTTCTTCGATAATTCTTTGGTATTCATACACATCAACATTAAGAGAAAATACAACATATTCCAAAAGATGCTTAAGCTCATACGTCCTTTCGATTTGTTGTTTGAGGGTGGAGTGGGCTCTTGAGTGACTTCTGTTTCTAATTACCACACAGTATAGGGGTTCATCGATAAATCCACATCGTGATGAAAACGAAAGGGGGAGGAGCATTTGCCAATTCTGACCAGCCCTAGATTCATGTATCTTTCTGTTAGGATTCACTTTCAATAACTCATCTGTCCGAACTAAATAGCAACCATTTGCAACGAAAGTTCTTTCAAGAACCAAATCATCGAAAAGTTTGTCATTGAAACGATTTGGGTTCCTCCCGGAGATGAATCCCTTTGGTCTTCTTAGATCAGACTCTTCGTACAAATAACCGTCACTTCGTACAAAGCCAAACTCTCTATTGTATTCAAGAAACACTACCCTCTTTTCAACAGAGTTTGGTGTTAGAAAGTCGTCACTGTCGGGCCACGTCAAATAGTCGCCTTTGAAGATCTTCAGCCCTGCGTTTAGCGCTGCGGCTTGACCTGAATTTTCCTGAAATATGTAAGTGAATCCATATCCCTTATTCTTCAGTCTATCGCCGTACATTAACGCTATTTCTTCTGTCCTATCCGTCGAGCCATCATTGACGAATATTACTTCAATACAGTCATAGGTTTGAGCTAGTATAGATTCGAAATATCTTGCGACATATTCCTCTCCATTCCAACAAGGAGTGATGATGCTTACCAAAGGCTTCTTCAAGACTTTTTCCCCTTTCTGATCTTTGCAAGAACGATATTCTTAAGATAATTGAATTCACTCGACCTCCCAAAACTTATTAAGAATAAGGCATTAGGTATTATCATTACCAAGACAAATAGAACGATGAATTCCAAAATTGAGTTTTGCACCCAAATAATGTTCTTCAAGAAATTCAGCAAAACAGTTGCAATGACTATTGGAAATAAGTACTTCAACGAGTCAATGTAGTATTCTATTCCATTCCTACCAAAGGCTTGTCTAAAGACAATGAATGGCCTAGTGAATGTTGATATTAAACCCTGCACTACTGTACCGATAAAAATACCCGGAAGCCCTATCTTCTGGACAAGTAAAATGGAAACTACCAGATTGACTGCCGCTTGAACAAGTGATATATATTTGTCGGAATCGAAAATTCCTGCAGCAGTCTTGAAATTGTTGATTACAATTCTATGGCCCATGAAATAGTAGTTGGCAATGATCAAAAAGATAACAATGTTGGGAAGAATCATTTCTTTCCCAATCCATAATTGTATGAATGGCGTTATTAGAATTAGAAAAGCGATTGAAGTGAATCCATACAACCAAAAACCCAAAAACCTATATACTTTGAAAAGATAGTATTGTCTTTCTTTGCTTTCAGTAGCAACTAGATTTCCGAACCCAGAAATTACTGAGTTGAATATTATGTTTATGAATCCAGTTATCCCCGTAATGATCAAATTGTAGTTTGAGAGCAGCCCAACGGTCGCTACATTTATGAAGGAAGAGATTATTATGTTGTCTGTCTGGTGAACGCTAATGGAGCCTATCTTGTGAATCATAAGCGCCTTGATATTTGTTATGATGGGCTTCTTTTGGTCCTTAGTTAATTCTTTTACGTTGTTATCAAGCAAGTATGGATACATTCTATTGAAGAAGAGACTAACATAGATTTTTTGCAGCAATTCAATGGCTGCACCAGTAAGCAAATAGACTAGAAAACTCTTAAACATCAAAAGAACCACGATTTGAACTCCAAGTGAGACTATTCGGGTTACAGCATGAATATTCGTCTGTATATAGTTTTTTTGTTCGGCGTTTGACAGACTGTATTTGTACGCAACAAAATAAGTGCTTACAGTGTTGAATAAGAACACAAGGTAGTATATTGTGAGTTCGTTCATAGTAATACTTCCCGGTTCCTTAATTATGAATTTCAGAAAAGGAACAGCACTTAGGCCCAAGAGGGCAATTATCAGTGCGATTGCTTTGTAAGCTCGCCTGTAGAGTTTCATAAGAGCTTTTATAGTCTCAATGTCCCCTAAAGCAACAGGTTTATATAAACTGAAATTCATAGCTGTTCCTACCCCTAGCTCTGCAAGGGAAAGAACGGAAAGAACGCTTGTGAAGAGCCCATTTACCCCCAGATAAGTGACTCCCAGTGTATATATGAAGACAGATCTTGAGATAAAGCTGGCGGTGAGTGTAACTATGCTTCCTAAATATCCAAACATTATGTTTCTCGATGCATATGCAACCCTACTCATCAAATCCATCTCTTTCAAATGAAGTCATGTTCTCTCCTCGAAATGTGGCCATCGAATAATTGGAATCATCAGAAGCATGCTCTCTTCAGTCTCTATATTTGCTCATACAACTTGAACCCAAAAGAACGATTCTCTGATTTCTTGAAAACTGATTTTGCTCGTAGCTTCATTAGAATCGACTCAGATGCTCTTCGAACGAGCAAACACCTAATTCCAAAAAAAACGACTTACTACATCTAAAACTCATTTGCGACTGCTCACCGTGAAAATGGTATAACAGATTACGAGAGTCTTTGTTAATTTGAACTGACAGACGATCCGAGAGGCTGAAAAAGATGCTTGAATTCATGAATTACCAAATGTCCTGAAGATTGAGATCTGTTCTTGTGAGCTGTTAACTCGCCAGAGATAATCTTACGTTTCTGATTCAGCCGTTTCAGTACTTACAAGAAGATTGACAAATGAGACAGAAAGCCGTATTACACTGGGAATGCTTCTCCCACATGACGAACCATTACATGGATTATTTCTTAAGCTTCATCTTTCTCAATAGGCGATAAACACACCCTTTCGCAAATGATTTGAATTCACCAGGATGCTTAAGATATTTGCCTGCAATATATGCAAAATCCTTCTCTGACAACTCCTCAAGCAACTTCTCTCTCGATTGAGGGCGCATCTGTTCACCGCTAGTAAGCCTTGGATTACCCTTAGCAACCATGTCAAGATTCACTGGAACCCTTTCTATTCCGAAAACCCTGCTAAAGAGCTCTTCGCCCTTAGCACTGTTTATGATAACGGCTGAGACTCCTCTCTCATCTGTGAGTTCTCTTGGTACTCCCCAGAAATCACCAAGCGTAATGTCGCTCTGCCTCGGCAATCTCGAAAATGGACATTCATAACATATGTTGTTCAGATAAAAGTTATTGTTGAAACCCCAGCAAAAGTCATCAAATGTGAATCTTCTTGTATAGATGCTACCGTCATCATACTCAATTAAAAAACTGAATCTAGACCAGCCTGTTCTTTTGTCCCTAAAGCTAACCCTTTTAACTTTCTTCTCACCTCTTTTTTCCTCAAGGTATTTTTGAAATGCAACAATTGACGGAACCCCGTGACAGATGACGTCAACTGTTATCAGCAAATCACTTTTGACAAACGTGTTCAATGCTGCAACCTGGCAGGGCGTTCCGGAAAACAAAACTGGCTTACGTGACTCTATAAGACTAGCAACTTTTGCGAATGATTTTCCAACATTACTCTGCATGTATTTCGACCCTCTCAAAGACTCAAGCGAATCAGACGAGCAAACTTCCACATGTTCAACTAACATTGATGAATTCCAGACGGCACCAAACACTGTTCCTCCAGAAGACATCACAGTTGTTGCCAAGCTACTGAATACGCCGCCGGAAGAACTCGCCATTCTTGCTTGTTCATCAGTAGACCATGCAGCAAAACTGGCAGGTGAGTAATCCTTCATTTGAGGTTTGTCCGTAACAAGAACAGGACAGTGGTTCTGACACAGTCCGCATTCTGTGCATTTGTCCCGATCTATTACAGGAATATAGAACCCGTTCTTGCTGATTTCCATGGTGATGGCCTCGAAAGGGCAAGAATTGTAACATCCAAAGCAACCGGCACATGCATCTTCCCCAATTACGTCTATGGCAGGCTTCATACAACTTTCTCCTCTATTCTTGCGGCAATATCTTCAATCTGACCCATTGCGAGCTTCTTGTTCTTTTCAACTGCTGGTTTTATCCTGGAGACAAGGGAATCGTAATTGCTTAGGACATAATCGACTTTGTCCATGACTAGGTCGACAATCTTTCCTGACTCCCACAGATCGTCTCCTCTAGCTTCAATGACAAGGTCCTTCATACCGAGGCCCTCACCGATTACTCCCCTATACTTGACACTATAAGAAAGTGAAATCGCTGGCTTTCCCATTTGAAAAGTCGAGACTGCAGCGTGCATACGCCCAGTTATCGTGAAGAGCCCATTTCCAAGGATTTGCCTGGCTTCTATGGGGAGCATTGCATCGTAAATAGGAATGACACGTTCTTTCTGTTTTCTTGTTAGATTTTGTTCAATCTCTGCTATAACATTCCGATCGTCTGCTCCTCTAGGTTTTAGGACGTGACAGAGAAGCACTATCTTCTTTGCTTTTAAACTTTCATTTTCGACAAGAGAGTTCACTATTGCAGTCCAAGTGTTGGAATATTCACTTGCCGATGAGCAGTATTGTCTAAGAATACCTGAAGGAACTAGCGTAATGTATTTGCCTTCAATGATTGAATACTTGCCTAGAATATTTGATTTAATCCTACTCTCATTCTGCCTTGGCAGATCCAACCAAGCAAGGTCTCTTGATTCCTTAACGTTACTCAAGTTCAGATCTCCTTTCAGATAATCAACGGTCAGCGGATCGCGCGTATAGACATAGCAGCCCCGTAAATAACGCTTTGCAAGAGGAACTCTCCATGAGTGGAACGGACCTATTGTTTGGCCCAACAAGAATGTGTTAAATGATTTTGAGAGACTCATCAAGCGATAGAGTTCAATGGCTATCCCTTTGCCCGAATAGTATTCAGAGAGGTCATCTCCTCCCAGTATTAGGATGGAGTCAATTTGCTCTTCTCTGTACTTAATTATCTCATTCTTAATTCTCTTATACAAATTAAATGCTTTTACGATCTTGTTTCCCTTAGAGGGTTTCAATACAGGAATCTCATCAATTCTCAACGGCGAGATGCCAGTGGCCAATTCCATCCTATTTAGGTCATTCTCTGTTGAAAAATCACAATAGAACTCACAACTCGAATTCACCAAAGATCTAAGATAGAAAATGAGGTTCTCAGCCATCATTGCAGATCCGTAGTTTAGAGTGTTTGGAATATGCCGAATGAGTATCTTCAAGAGCTCATCTCCTCCGATTAGGCAGAATGCTTCTGCCATTTATTATAGTCAACATTTCACTAATATCCACAGACAGCCACTTTTCACCATTACGCCAATGACTGGTAAATAATCAATAAGCTAGAATATCGCAAAATGCATTCGACCGCTAAAAGTGAATTTCCTAGTTAAGATCTGAACAAAGCCAATGTAATTGTAATGCAATCAATAATTCCCAAACTAGTTGGATTAATTTCTCTTTGTCTGTAGGGAATAAACTAGGTAAACCAAAACCAATGCGTTTCTCCATCAAATTATACACTACAACATTACTTTGTTTAAGTCTTTCCTTGTTAATCATTCAGTCATACATCATTGTTTCAAACAAGAAAATGGCAGGAAGGTCAATGTCTCCTTCCTGCCGTTAGGGTGTGTGAGTGGAACAGTTGCAAGTTGCGTCAAAAGCATAGTTGACCGTCAAAGGTTCACCGTCCGCCGAAAAGAGAAAAGGGCTCATCAATGATTCAGTTTGGAAGAAGATATCATGATGCAATTGATCGCCGTTTTCCCGGAAAGATCGGCGGTTGCTGAAAAGCCCGCTACCTAGCTATTGATTCTTGCTCTTCTTCCATAAGCATCGACTTTTCCCAATCGAAATGAAGGACTGTCTCGCGATTCACGGGCTTTCCTCTGTCTCTGGAAACGATTACCCGCAGCTCTTCTTTCGGAGCATTGTCGTCATAGGAACGCTCGTGATGAAGCATGATTATCGTATCCGCGCAGGCGTTTATCTCTTCAAAGTCATGAAAGTCCTTCTCTTGAGGAAGATTGCCTGGATTGTTCATTACCGTTCGCTTTAGCTGGCTTGCAATAACGATCGGCATTTGGAGAAACGTGGCCAACTCCTTGAACCACTTGAGTTCGCCTTCTCTCTCACGAATGAGCTGTAGGTAGTCGACAAAGCAGATATCGTATCTGAAAAAGCATTTCAGATCGTCGATCGCATATGCGACCTTGTCAATAGTCTCGCCCCACTCTCTAAGGTCTATGAAGAAGAGGGGTATGCTTCTTAACTTCTCTCTGTATCGGGAGCGCATTGCGAAATATTCGTCTTCTCCGTCCTTCAGTAAATCCTCTGAATAACGATGCCTCTGGAGAAGCCTTTCTTCTAGATTGTCCCTGCTTCTGTCTACGGTTGCATAGGCAGT
>NZ_JFHJ01000066.1:0-4659 GCF_003666285.1 Mesotoga sp. HF07.pep.5.2.highcov
GAAGGGGTCAAATTCCACACTGGAAACGTTCTTACTCCTGAGGACGTCAAGTATTCGTTCCATAGGTACATTCTTGGTGACCCATCTGGTGGACCTCAGTGGATGATCATCGAAGCTCTAACCGGTGGTGCTCACGCAAGCGTTGAAAGCTGGTTCGAAGCTTACTCAGGTATGCCATATTCAGAAGCAGTTGATGCCGACAAGAACGTCGTTTCTGATGAGGCAAGGCAGAAACTGATTTCCTTCTATGAGGAAGTTGTAAGCCCGAAGGTCAAGATAGAGGGAAACAGTGTTGTATTTACTCTTGATGCTCCTTGGGGTCCTTTCTTGAACACGATAGCTCATTTTGGTTCTTGGGCAGCTATAACTGATTCCAAGTGGGGAATCGAAAATGGAGCATGGGACGGCAAAGCAGACGGCTGGTGGAAGTGGCATGATCTCGAGCCTCAGGAAAGCCCGTACCATAATGCGGAAGCTGGTTCAGGACCATTCAAGCTTGTAGAATGGGACTCTGCAGAAATGAAAGTAATTCTAGAGAGATTTGACGACTACTGGGCAGGCCCTGCGACGATCAAGAACGTCGTGATCTGGGGAATTGACGAATTCTCAACCAGAAAAGCGATATTTGAAGCAGGAGATGCAGATATTGCATACTTTGGCGCTCCATATCTAGATCAGGCTGAGGCTCTTGCAGCAGAGGGGAAAGCAGTTGTCACGAAGGGTTATCCGACAGCAAGTATTACTTCCCTTCACTTTAACTGGCTCGTTGCAGAGGGCAGTGAATATCTTGGAAGTGGAAAGCTAGATGGAAACGGAGTGCCAAGAGATTTCTTCTCTGATATCCATGTTAGAAGAGGATTTGCCTACTGCTACGATGGAGCCACTTTTGTAGACGAGGTATTGAATGGCCTTGGAGAGCTTGTTCCATCAGACCTTCCCAAAGGTTTCCTCGGATATGACGAAACGCTACCCCTGCCAGAGTTCAATCTCGCAAAGGCTGCTGAAGAGTTCAAGAAGGCCTGGGGCGGAGAAGTCTGGGAGAAAGGTTTCAAGATTCAGCTTCTCTATAACACAGGTAACGATGCTAGACAGACTATTGCTGAGATGCTCGCTTACTTTGTGAACTCGATCAATCCGAAGTTCAAGGTTGAGCCGCTTGGTGTACAGTGGCCGACATATCTGGCGGCTCAGAGAAACGGTTTCCTTCCGTTGTTCACAATAGGCTGGTTGGCTGACTATCCAGACCCGCATAATTTCATCGCGACCTACTATGCAAGTTACGGTGTATACGCTTCCAGACAGGGAGTTCCTTTCCAGGAATGGGCAGCTGAAAATGTTGATGCTGAAATAAGTGCAGCTGCTGTCTCTATTGACAACCAAGAGCGTATAAAGCTTTATAGAAGCATTCAGGAAAAGGTAATTGATGCTGCAATCGGTATTCCTCTGTATATGCCAACAGGTCTCAACGTTAGAGCACCTTGGGTTGAGGGCTGGTATCCTCATCTTGTAAGGTCTGGATTCTACTATTACCAGCTTTCCAAGAATCAGTAATTGAAATATCCCGTAGAGAGCCGGGTTTTTCTTGCCCGGCTCTTTTTTTGACTAGAGATATAGATTATAATAAACTATTGCCTTTGTTTTGAAGAAAGAGTGGTGATTTTCGGGTGACTGCTTACATAATCAGGAGACTTCTTCTACTGCCATTGATAATGATAGGTGTTACTCTGATTATTTTCTCTATGATCTGGGCCCTTGGCCCCGATAGGCTTCTTGCCTCTTACGTAAAGAGTCCTGAAGCTTTGAAGACTCCAGATGCGGCAGAGAGACTGATCAAGAAATACGGTCTTGATGAACCAATGCCTGTTCAATACTTGAAATGGCTTGGAAATATCCTACAAGGTGATTTTGGATACTCCATGGTTGGGAAAAAGGGAGTACTCCCGTCGATGCTTGAGCGATTCCCGTATACACTGGAGTTGACAATCTATGCAATTGTTCCTGTAATTCTTGTTGCAATATGGTTGGGAGTGATTTCTGCCGTTAACCAGAACAAATTTACAGATCAATTCATAAGGGTCTTTGCCCTTGTGGGTTGGTCTCTTCCTGATTTTGTTTTTGGGCTTTTGCTCCTTCTTGTCTTCTACTCAATTCTTGGTTGGTTTCCCCCGGGTATGGTAAGCACGGAGTTTGATCTGGTCATGAGATCAGATGAATGGAGAACAATAACAAGTATGCCAACATTTGATGCATTACTGAATGGGAGACTTGACATATTCATCGATGCATTGAGACACATTATACTTCCTGTCCTCACCCTTGCGTACCTTTGGTGGGCTTATCTACTAAGGATTACGCGTTCGAGCATGCTTGAAGTGCTGAGGAAGGACTATATACGGACGGCAAGAGCAAAAGGCGTGCCCGAAAGAACGGTTATCAAAAAGCATGCCAAGAGAAACGCTATGATTCCAGTCATTACGGTTGCTGGAGGATCGGTTATGGGGTTGTTGGGAGGAACAGTCTTTGTAGAGACGATCTTCTCCCGCGTCGGAATGGGAAGATTCCTTGCCGATGCAGCAAGTCTTCTGGATTACTGGTCGATTATAGGTGGAGCATTGTTCTTCTCCTTCATAATGGTTGTTGGAAACCTGATCGTAGACGTTTCTTACGCTCTGGTTGATCCCAGAATAAGGCTTGAATGAGGGGGAAAATGCAGATGCCGGCAAAGAGAAAGAGTGAATTTAGAAAGATCATGAAGAAATACTGGACAAACGGAACCGCGGTTCTTGGTACTTGTCTGTTGATCTTCTTCATAATCATTGCAATATTTGCCCCTCAGATAGCAGGCGTCAATGAGATGGGTGATAACTACCAGATTCCAAGAGCTTCCTGGTCATCAAAACCAATAGCGCCTTCTGCAGAACATCCCTTCGGAGTAATCGGTGGGAGGGATGTCTTCTACGGCGTAATCTGGGGGACTAGAACGGCTTTTAGACTGGGTTTGATAATTACCAGTATGGCTGCCCTTATTGGGGTGATTGTTGGCTCAATATCCGCGTATTTCGGAGGATGGGTTGACGAAATCCTAATGAGGATAACGGACATATTCTTGTCAATCCCCTTCCTCGTTGCAGCTATGGTAATGACTACGGTTTTGGGAAAGGGGCTAGATAAAGTCATAATCGCGCTGATAATCTTCGGCTGGATGAGCACTGCACGTCTCATTAGGGGAAACATTCTTCAAGCAAGAGAAGAACAATATGTTCTCGCTGCCAAGGCTCTTGGACAGAAAGACTGGAAGATCATTATTAAACATATCCTTCCCAACACGATTTTTCCGGTCGTTGTTCAGATGTCAATGAGAATTGGATCTTATGTCATAACTGCAGCAGGACTGAGCTTTCTAGGAGTTGGTGCAGAACCGGGTTATGCCGACTGGGGAACAATACTTTCTTATTCAAGGAACTGGATGACTATGCTCGACCAGTCGTGGTTTGCCATTGTTTTCCCTGGTACTGCCATGGTGCTCTTCGTTCTTGCGTGGAATCTTGTTGGAGATGCCCTTAGGGACATCTTTGACCCGAGAATGAGAAGCTGAGGAGGTTTGAGTCATGAATGAAAGGAAAGCACTGTTGCAGGTTGAGGATTTAAGAACTTATTTCCACACAGAAGATGGAATCGTGAAAGCCGTCGATGGAGTCACATTCGACGTCTTTCCGGGTGAGACTCTCGGAATAGTCGGAGAATCGGGTTGCGGAAAGAGCGTGACATCGCTCTCTATTATGAGACTTCTTGACGAAAAGGGTGAGATAGCAGGTGGCAAGATCATCTTCGACGGCGAAGACGTCATGGCAATTCCTGAATCGAAGATGATGAAGATCAGGGGAAACGAAATGGCCATGATCTTTCAGGAACCCATGACTGCTCTCAATCCAGTCTTTACAATAGGATTCCAGATCATGGAGGCGATTCTGCTTCATCAGGATGTAGATGAAAAGAAGGCCCGGCAAATGGCCATAGATATGCTCAAGAAAGTCGGGATTCCTGAACCGGAGAAAAGGATAGATGAATACCCTCATGAGCTTTCCGGAGGAATGCGCCAGAGAGCGATGATTGCAATGGCTTTGTCCTGCAATCCTAAACTGCTCTTTGCCGACGAACCTACCACGGCTCTGGATGTGACAATTCAGGCTCAGATTCTCGAGCTGATGAAGTCTTTACAAGATCAATATGGCATGGCACTCGTGATGATTACTCACGATCTCGGGGTAATAGCCGAGATGGCTCAGAGAGTGGTGGTTATGTATGCGGGAAAGGTCGTTGAATACGCCGATGTACACACTTTGTTCAAAAATCCAAGGCATCCTTACACATGGGGGCTTATGAACGCGATCCCCAGGCTGGATGAGGACAAAGAGGTTCTCTATAATATTCCCGGTGTAGTCCCCGACCCTCTAGATTTTCCCGATGGATGCAGATTCAACACAAGATGTCCTCTCGCAACGGAAAAATGTCGAAAGGAAGAACCACCGTTGGTTGAGATAGAAAATGATCATACAGCTGCCTGCTGGCACATAGATAAACTTATCGAAACGATCAAAGTGGCAAGGGCAGGTGAGAGCGCATGAGCAACGATAACAAAAGCAAACTTCTCCTCAGAAC
>NZ_JFHJ01000502.1:0-16574 GCF_003666285.1 Mesotoga sp. HF07.pep.5.2.highcov
TGATCGAATATACTGAGTTCTTCGAAACAGAGTTGGAGCCCCTCGGTCTGGAGAAGTACATCACTCAGGATCCGTCAACGGGAGTGGTAAGAGTTACCGTGCCGGAAGGGTTCCAATTTATGATGGGTGATAACTCAGCAAATAGCTTCGATAGCAGGTATTTTGGATTCGTTCCAGAGGAGGCAATAATCGGTAGTCCGATGTTGACTATATGGCCTTTTTCCGATTTCGGTCCGCTAAAGAAATAACCGGGGAAACCCCCGGTTTTGGCGGAGGCGGTGGGACTCGAACCCACAAGGGGCGTCAACCCCACCGATTTTCAAGACCGGCTCCTTAGCCAGTTAGGATACGCCTCCACTTAGCTGATTATACCTCTTTGAGACCACAGATTCAAGGGGTGTTTGATCTTGAGAGACGTTCAGAATGAGAAGGACAAGAGAAACATCAAAATCAACATGGTCGGGATAAAGTCAATTGAGTATCCCATAGTAGTACTAGACAGAAAATTCGGAACACAGAATACTGTGGGGAAATTCGATCTGTTTGTGGATCTTCCTAAGGATTTTCGTGGTACTCACATGTCAAGATTCGTAGAGGTCCTTGAGAGACACCACAAGAAAATCACTCCCAGAAGCATGGAGTCAATCTTGAATGACATGAGAGACTCCTTGAAAGCCGATGTGGCTCATATCAAGGTTGAGTTTCCTTACTTTATAAGAAAGAAAGCTCCAATAAGCGGGAGTGAGAGTTTCAGCTCATTCAAGTGTTCCTTCATTGCAATGAAGGATGGGACGTTTGATTTTGTCCTTGGAGTCAAGGTTCCGGTCATGACCGTCTGTCCTTGCTCAAAAGAGATTAGTGACAGAGGTGCTCACAATCAAAGGGCAGAGGTTTTTGTTTCCGTAAGAATGAATTCGCTTGTTTGGATTGAAGAAATCATCGAGTATGTCGAGAAATCCGCAAGTGCTCCAATCTTTTCTTTGCTCAAAAGAGAAGACGAGAAGTTCATCACCGAGCACTCTTTCGACAACCCCAGATTTGTGGAAGATCTTTCGCGAGAAGTCGTCTTACTTCTTCAAGATGATAGTCGGATCAACTGGTACAGAGTCGAAGCGATCAGTCAGGAGTCAATTCACAATCACGAAGCATACGCATGTATAGAAAAGGAATGAAAAATGGTTTTCTCGAGTGAATTTCTTGAGCCGTCGTTTTTCGCGAAATATGAAAAACTTATAGAGCTCATGCTCTCTTCTCCCCACAATCTAAGCTCAATTAAGGAATTTGAAAGAGCAATGACAGTTCACATCGAAGACACCATTATTCCGTTTGAAGGTTCTTCTCTATCGGGCCGCTGCATAGACATTGGAAGTGGAGGCGGGATCCCAGGTCTTGTTTTGGCGATTTCTTTTCCTAAGTCAAACTGGACACTTCTTGAATCAATCGCAAAGAAAACCAGGGAGATCGAAAGATTTGCCCGGGATTTAGACCTGACAAATGTTGCCGTAAAGACAGCAAGAGCAGAAGAATTCGCAAAAGAAGCAGGAGAGACTTTCGACTCAGCCTTCTTGAGGGCAGTTGGCAGATGCGATATTTCGCTGGAACTCGCGGCTCCTCTAGTTAAGGTTGGGGGATACATCTACCTTTACAAGGGTCCCGGGTGGCTTGATGAGAAGGTGTTTTCTGATGCAGCAGAAAGAGTTCTTGGATTACGGCTCTCGTGTGAAAAAGAGTACAGACTTTCTGACGGTTCGAAGAGGTTTATGGTAGTTTACGAGAAGGAAAGAGCTACTCCGAGTGAGTTTCCAAGAAGATCAGGAGTTGCGTCGAAGCTTCCTCTTGGAGGTCGAAAGTGACTGAGAAAAAGGGGAAACTCTGGATCGTAGGCACTCCCATTGGAAATCTCGATGACATGACGATTAGAGGGAAGAGAGTGTTTGAGGAAGCCGATTTGATCCTTGCAGAAGATACGAGGAGAATGAGGTCACTTCTCTCCTCTCTAGGGATAGAAAACAAAGATGTGGTATCCCTGAATATGCATAACCAGGAAGAAAGACTGTCTTTCATAATTCGAAAACTTGACGAAGGAGCAGAGATCGCACTTTCCAGTGACGCAGGAATGCCCGTCATCTCTGATCCAGGGGCCAAAATTATCAGGATTTGCCGTGATAGAGGTTTTGAAGTTGACGTTTCACCAGGTCCAAGTGCCGTTACGTCGGCAATTGCTGTCAGCGGTTTTCCAGGAAGTCATTTCACATTTCTCGGCTTTCTGCCTAGAGGCAAGAATCGGAGAAGACTGTTGAGAAAGATTTCTCGGGGCAGTTACGGCGAAAGCCTCATTGTATTCTTCGAGTCACCATTCAGACTAATGGAGACATTGCGCGAAATCCTTGAAATTATTGGCGACAGAGAGATATTCATCGGAAGAGAGCTGACCAAACTCTTCCAGGAGTCTTTTTTCGGATGCGTTTCTGACGCTATCCAGAAGTTCGC
This sequence comes from Mesotoga sp. HF07.pep.5.2.highcov, assembly GCF_003666285.1. NCBI lineage: Bacteria > Thermotogati > Thermotogota > Thermotogae > Kosmotogales > Kosmotogaceae > Mesotoga > Mesotoga sp. HF07.pep.5.2.highcov. The sequence continues at coordinate 2,491 of NZ_JFHJ01000502.1, forward strand.
GTTTTCCGAAGTGAAGGGAGAGATAACCGTCGTTCTATCGGGAAGGGATGAGAAAGATGTTTGAGATGATGAGGAATTTCTTTTGTCTAACTCCCGCCATTGCTGCGGCAATACTCTCCCATGAGTATGCTCGCTTTATAACCGCGAGACGTTTCGAAGCCACCAAGCCGGAATGGGGAGGACCCGGCTTCATCAGAAGAATTGACCCTGTCGGTTTATTAATGTTCTATTTCTTCAAGTTCGGCTGGTCGAGACCGTTTCCCGTCAACTACTGGAAGCTCAGAAAAGCCAAGTATTTCAAGGCAATACTGACGGCACTTTCCGGATCTATTGCGAACTTCTCGCTTGGAGTTATCACAGGTCTGATCTTCTATCTCTCCGGTCTTCACAGGTTCTCCACCTTCATGCCAGAAACGGTCAGCTCTTTTCCCGCAAGTTATTTAGCAGACGTTGTTTACTGGACAATGGTGATAAATCTTAACACTGCGCTTTTCAACTTGATCCCTATACCCCCTCTTGACGGGGCAAACATTGTTACAATGCTTGTTCCGGAGAGCCAAGTGAACTGGCTTGTCAAATATGAACTATATGGAATACTGACACTTCTCGTGCTGTCACTCATGGGGATAATCCAGCTTATTATGTGGCCTATAACCCAGTTCATACAGCTTCTGGCTAGATTAATAGCCTAATGTTTTTCTTTTTGTTGAAGTTGAGAATCTATCATTTCAATCGTTTCGGCAAGAGCATCCTCTAGATTGTCGTCGTATCTCAGAGTGAAACCGGAAGCCTTTTGATGTCCTCCCCCTCCAAACGCAACGGCGATTTTGCTAACGTCGAAGTAGCTCTTCGATCTCAGCGAGACATGAGCTTCTCCTTTACTCGCTTCTGAGGCAAACAGAGCAACTTCAACGCTCTTTATCGATCTCAGATCGCCGACGAAACCCACAAAATCATCTTCTGTGAGTGAGTACTTTTCAAAATCCTCCAACTCAAGGTAGGAATATGCAAACCTGCCGTTTGATAGCATCTTTATATTGTCGATCGCATCCCTCTCAAGGAAAAGTTCTTCGATCTTTCTTGTTTCAAGGATTGACGTTGCCACGAAGGTGGGATCGGCTCCTAATCTCACAAGCTCCGCAGCGGCCTCGAAAACCGAGCTATCTACATTCGAATATCTGAAGAAACCAGTATCTGTTGCAATGCCTATGTAGTTCATCAGTGCGAGATCGGCGTCATATTCAACATCCATGAGTTTTAGAAGGTCAAGAACCATTTGAGCAGCCGAAGAATATGATGGATCTACCCAACAGTCGTCTGCAAAATAGGTGTTGGTTGCGTGGTGATCAATAACCACTGAAGGGATTCCTTTTCGCAAAAGCTGTTCAAATCTACCGATTCTATCTGGAGATGAAGCGTCTACAATGATTATTAGATTGGGCTCCACAACATCATTACTGAAATCCTTAATTCTATCTATCCAGGGAAAGACTGTAAAATTCGCCGGAATCTTCCAGTCAATTGCCGGTGTAACCTTCTTGCCAAACTTCTCGAGTCCCATCGAAAGTGACACCACTGACGAGATACAATCACCGTCTGGCATTATATGACCCACAACGAGAATGTCGTTGGCCTTCTGTATGCATGATACAATGCTGGTGATCTTCCTTATCATTGTTCAGTCTCCTTAATCGACTCAACCGCGTGCTGGACAACTGCAGTGAATTTGGGTCTTATTCTGTTTGCCGTTTTCACCACATCGGCATGAGTGAGCTTCTCCTTGAGGATCCCAGATGCCATATTTGTCACGCACGATAAAACCAGAAGCTTTATGCCACAATGTCTCGCGGTGATTACTTCGGGGACCGTCGACATCCCCACGAGATCTGCCCCGAAGAATTCAAAAGCCCTTATCTCTGCAGGCGTTTCATAACTCGGTCCCAGAGTCCAGCAGTAGGTTCCTTCCTTCAAATCTATCTTTGCTTTCTCGAGCCTTGATTTCAAGACTTTTAGCCAGGCAAAATCAATTATCTCCGACATGTCGGGAAATCTCGGGCCGTAACGGCGGTCATTTTCTCCCCTCAGAGGGTTGCGAAATCCAAAGTTTATGATATCTGTCACTGCAACTATATCCCCGGGAGAGAAGCTTCTGTTTATTCCGCCAGAAGCATTTGTAATGAGCAAGTTGCTTACGCCAAGTTCTTTAAAGAGATATATTGGTGAGGAAACGTCTTCAATTCTATGACCTTCGTAGAAGTGAAAACGTCCTTCCATTGCCACCACCGGGAGTCCTTGGAATGTCCCGAAGACTAGCCTGCCTGAATGACCTTCAACGGTAGCTGTGGGAAATCCCGGAATTTCTCTGTAATCTATTGCCAAGGGTTCTTCAAATTGCTCAGTAAGGTAACCCAGTCCCGACCCAAGTATCATCGCAACTTTCGGAAAAGTTGTTAGGCGCCTGGCAACTGTTTCTTTCATCTCTCTATAGAGTCTCATAGCAAACCTCCAGAAGTAAAGACCTTCAAATTATTATATAATAATGAAAGCTTCTAGGAATCCAGAATTTGACTTTGGAGCCTGGTATCACTATAATTATTGCAATTTGAGAAAGATCTCGAAGGGAGGATGTCCTTTGACAGTTGATGAAGTATTCGACAGAGTAAAAACAATAATTTCTGAGAAGCTTGGAGTCGAGGAAGATGAAATCGCCATGGATTCAGATTTGACCGAGGATCTCGGAGCAGATTCACTCGATTTGGTCGACCTGGTAATGGCACTTGAGGACGAATTTGATTTCAAGGTTGAAGACGAGCAGATCGAGAACATCTCCACAGTTGGGGATATTGTGGAGAGTATCGGCAAAGGTCTAGGCGTTGAGGATTGAATTTTCTAAGGGGGCTTAATGCCCCCTTTAATTTGAGTGGAGTGATTTCGATCGAAAGGGAGTTCAAAGTAACAAAAGAAAATTTTTACGAGAGATTGGACCGGGTTTTGAGGAAAGAGCTTTCCGATTTGAAGCTCTCCTCAATATACAAATTGCTGAGAAGGGGCAATGTTAGGGTCAATGGGAATAAAATCAGAGACGGCTCATGGAAAATGGAAATAGGCGATAAGATTCAGGTAGTCTTCTCGGGAGATCCTTCGAAACTGAAGCGTCTCGAAGAATCGCGCGAACTGACGCCTAAACACATTCCACTCGACATTTTGTTCGAAGATGATCTTATAGTTGCAGTTGACAAACCTTCAGGAATCTCCGTTCATCCGGTAAGGGAATCCAGATAATCACCCTGGTTGAAGGATTGATGGCGTACGGGAATTCGAAAGGTTTTGTTCCTCGCCCCGTTCACAGGCTTGATAAACACACTTCTGGTGTAATCCTCTTCGCGAAATCCCCGGAGGCTGCTAGAGAGCTTTCAAAGCTATTCAGAGAACGGGGAGTCGAAAAAGGTTACTTCACTCTTGTGAAGGGATTTCCTGAAAAGAGAGGAAAACTTGTTTCGCAGAGAGAGAAATTCGTCGAATCCCTGGCTTTCACAGTTGAGAAGAGCTATGGTACGACGTCTTTGTTGTGGATCGATCTATTTACTGGAAAGAAGCACCAGATCCGTCGACAGTTAAGTGAAGCGGGTTATCCAGTTGTCGGAGACGATGTGTATGGAGACAGACTGTTCAATAGAGACTTCAAGAAAGAAACGGGGCTCAGGCGATATTTTCTTCACTGTTCAAGGCTTTCCTTCGCTAGAAATGACGGAAAAGAAATAGAGATCATCTCTGAACTCCCCGGCGACCTTAAGAGGGTGCTGGGTTGCCTCGAATAAGATTTGTATTTCTCATTATTGTGGTTGTTTTCTCTTCACTCGCGGTGGCAGGTCAGGCGGAGATCAGAAGTGAGATTGAGGAAGCGAATGCAGAGCTTTCAGAAATCTATGGTTTCTCGGTAAAATACAGTCTTACGATTTTAAAGGGTGAAGGTCACGAGCAACCTGCGGCAATAGACAATAATGGAATATATCAAATCTTTCTTTACACCTCTTCATATAAACCGGGAGTTGCGAGGCATGAACTCGCCCATGTTTATTTCTTTGAGTACCTGAGAATCAGGGATATTAATCCTGACGAAATTCCGCTGTGGTATCATGAGGTGATTGCCGAGGGATTTCAGAACCTTCACACTGGGACTAGGAGGTTGGCTTTAAGAGTAGCGTTTTTTGACTTCACAGAATACGAGGAGAAATACCCGGTTAAGGATGATCAAAGTGTCTTCTACGGGGCAGTGGCAAGCTTTGCCGATTACATTCTCAAGAGGAATTCGTACAACAAACTACTAGAAGTTGTCAATGAGTTCTCTACTGAAAGAGAAATAGACACCGCTTTTTTGAATGTGTTTGGATCCACTGTTCGTTCAATGCTTTTAAAATGGAGGATTGTTTTTTTGCTTCCATATTCCCCATTTGTTGTCGGTGTAGTATTATTTCTTTATCTTCTGATCGGGAGGAGAGATAAGTATTGGCGGAAGTTCCCGTTAGACCTAAGAAGCCTCGAAGAAGACGAAGAAACGAAAAACAGAAGAATGTAATCAGTCTTGGGAACGGCATAGTTATCGTTGTTTTTGTTGTGGGTCTGCTTATGTCTCTTCTATATATTCCTTGGAGAGTCTCCCTGGATTCTAATTACAACCGTGCAGCTCTTGTTACCGAGAAGAAGGTTGACGGCGTTCCATCAAAGCAGCTGATTTACGTAGATAATCTGACGGAAATTTCAGAACTCGGCTCTGCGGTTGTCTTTATGGATCTCAGAGATGACTGGAATAGACTGGAGGAAATTCTAGATTTGCAGGTTCCTGTGATACTTACGGGGGTTTCTCCGTACCCTGTTTCGGAACTCGCTTCTATTCTGGATAGTCATTGCGCTTATACTGGCTACATGGAGTTTGACGAAAGAGGGCAGTACGTTCTTGACGTCTTAAAGGCCCGAGATAACAAGTCTCTGGTTTTCCGCGTCCACAATCTGAAGAAGAAAGAGTACCCAAATTACGATATCGATAGAGCTGTAACGAGGTACATTAGATCAGTTAGGGAGCGAAGTGTTGACGCATTGCTTTTCTTAACTCCTCCGGTTGATTTCGACTACGATGAGCTAGTTCACAAATCCTACGAGGAACTAAACGAACAGGACCTAATCTCTGACGAAATAACATCTCCCAGGACTGGCTCATCAAGATTCAAATTGCTTTCAGCGTTGTTCATATTTGTGTTGATCCTATCAATTAGTCCGCTTGGCGCCATTGGAATCACAGTTGTGTTTCTACTTTTCCCGACTATCGGTCTGCCTCTGGCAGCAATTGCAGGGGAGTTTGCGATTTACAGAAGGTTGTCTTCTCTAAATACTGGGGTTTTCAGAGGGTTACTACTATTCTTTTCGCTTTCTGTTTTTCTGGGAATCTCTATCAATGCATCCATGGTCGGAGTCGAATTCCAGAATGGTCTAGAGCTCTTCAGGGGTGTGAAAGTATCTCTTGTTGCCCTCCCTGGTTGGTTATTCGTAACCGGTTTTATAAAGAGTGTCTCCAGAAAAATATCTAAGGGCGACCTGTTGGTATTTGTGTTTGCCGGAATAGCGGCCGGCTACTACATTCTTAGAAGTGGAAACTTTTCCTTTGTTCTTGACTCCGAAAGAATGGTAAGGGACTATCTAGACAATCTCCTGCTGGTTCGTCCACGTTTCAAAGAGCTACTTGCATATCCTTTGCTAGCCATCCTGATTCACTTCTCTTTCAACATCAAGGGAAAACTCGCTCCAGTCATTGCATCGGGAGGATCTCTTGTGATAGTGTCGATCGTCAATACCTTCTGTCATGCCACCGTCCCACTTTGGACGGGACTGCTGAGAAGCTTGTACGGTCTATTATTTGGGACAGTTGTTTCAATGATATTGATTACATTTGTCAAGAAGTATAGTAGAAGCAGTAAGGATGTTGAAGTACTGTTGAACGAGAGTGACGAAGACGAGTCTAATTAATATCTGATGATAGGAGGGATGGATTGTGAAGAAGACAATTCTTGTTTTTCTCAGTTTATTTCTGGCGATATCTTTGTTTGGTATAGTTTCTTACGATCTTCAGAAGGTTATTATCGTGCCTGAAGAACCACAAGGAGGTCTTGAAGTTTCAATTTGGCTGGACAGAGACATAGGCTCTCTATATTACTCCGGCGAGGAGGTAAAGACTTATTTCAAAGTCAATAAGGATGCCTATGTGGCAATTTACGATATCACTCCCAACGGCGAGATTCAGCTGATATTTCCAAATGGTTTTGACCGCAACAATTTTCTGAAAGCTGGAGTAACGTACACGCTTCCAACGGAAAACGCCAATACGAGATACAGGCTTCAGTTGACAAGCGAAACCGGTGGCGGTAAGGAGATATTCCAAATAGTGGCATCTACGAAGCCTCTTGGATTCCTGGATGCTCTGATGGCCAAGGCCGAAGCGGGAGACATTTTCCCGAAAGCAAGTTCAAAGGCCGAGGACTTTGTCGTGTCAAAAGTAATACCTGTAATTGACAAACAAGAGTATGCAGTTTCCACAACCTGGTTCTACCTGGACATAATGCCGAGTACGGGACGCGCAAGAATAACTACGACCCCGTCAGGCGCAACGATATATATTGACGGCAAGATGGTTGGCACAAGCCCGCTCAGCATGGATCTAGATGATGGAAACCACATTGTTACGGCTTATAAGAGCGGTTTCAGGAGCGAGACCAGACAGTTCTCAGTAGTAAGCGGGAGAACCGTTGATGTTCAGCTAGACCTGAAGAAGTTCGTCAGCGAATATCAGCTCTCGATCGTCACGAACCCGAGTGATGCTGTTGTCTATATCGATGGAAGTCTAATAGGCCGGACACCTTTGAATGTAACTCTGGAAGAAGGTACCAAGAATCTCAGTGTTTCGAAGTCCGGTTATGTGACTTACACGGAAACACTTGTTCTAAACCGGAACATATCCAAATCAATTACATTGACCCCGATCGTCCAGAACTATCAGCTCTCAGTAATTACTAGTCCCTCCGGGGCAGATGTCTATGTAGACAACGCCTATATTGGTCGCACTCCTTTGAACGTAACTCTCGAAGCTGGAACGAAGAACCTCAGAATAGAGAGGTCTGGTTATGAGACTTATTCCGAAAGCTTCGTGCTCGACCGTTCGATATCCAAGTCGATTACTCTGTCGCCTCTAGTGAGAGAGTACAGATTGAGCGTTACAAGTTCGCCTTCGAACGCTCTGGTGTACATCAATGGTAGCTATCAGGGGAGAACACCTCTGAACCTTAACCTGAGAGAGGGAACCTACACGGTCAGAGTTACTGCGAATGGCTATGATGACTTCTCCACAAGCGTTTCGCTTGATAGAGACAGGCAGGTCAGCGCTACCCTGTACGCAAAGAAGGCAAGGTTAACCGTTGAGACAGAGCCGACAAACGCGTCCGTCTTTGTCGACAACGTTTATGTCGGCAGATCACCGCTCTCAATCGATGTGGATGCCGGAAGACATATTATAAGAGTAGAGAAATCAGGTTATATCACCGATAGTAAGGAAGTGAATCTTGCCGCTGGAACGAGTTCTTCAACGAAGATAATACTTGTTGAGGAAAGGCCAGTCGCAAGAATCACTATTTCTTCAGATCCTTCTAACGCAAGAATATTCATAAACGGGAGAGACTATGGCAGAACCAACAGAGTTGTAGAACTAGATCCCGGATACTACGAGGTAGTCCTGGTGCTAGATGGGTATCGCGTGTCGGTGACATACCGTTACTTTGGAAAGGGAGATCACAATCTCTCATTCAATCTTTCAAGGATAGACTGACATTCGTTCGTTGTTTCGAAGATAACCGGGACTCAAGTCCCGGTTATTTTTTTCCTGTCGTTCTCTGAGAGAAGCTGCCAGTCTCCTGGTCGTAGCTCCTCAGATAGACAGTAAGATCCAATCCGCCTTCTATGCAGCTGGATTACTTTGTTTCCTGATGCAGAAACAAGTCGCTTTACCTCATGGTATCGGCCTTCCATTAGAACGATCCTCATATGAAAGTGATCGATTTGCTCAACATGAGCCGGCTTCGAAAACTCATTGTTTCCAATGAAGAGCCCTTGTGAAATCATGGAAATCTCTTTCTTGGTTATCTCTTTGGCTGTTTCCACAAGGTATTCCTTTTCAACAAGCTTTCTGGGCGAAATCACTTCGTGAATGAACTTGCCGTCGTTCGAAAGTATCAAGAGTCCTGTTGCGTCCTTGTCCAACCTTCCTCCAGTTGACAGATCTGCCGAGAAGTTCGCGTCGATGAGTTCGAATACGCTTCTGCCTTCGCTTCTCTCTCTTGAGCAAACGTAACCTTCAGGCTTGTTAAGGGCAATATAAACATTCCCAAAAGCCTCAAGAGGTCTTCCGTCAACAATGACAGTGTCTGTTTCATCAACTACTTCAGAAGGATTGTTCGTGAGGACTCCGTTTAGACTCACTCCATTGCTTCTAATTATTCTCCTGCTTTCACTTCGGCTGAAGCGCCCAAATCTCGACACAAAGGCGTCTAGTCTCATACATCGATTGTACAACACCATTTCTTGGGATACCAGTCAACAACTTCTCCGGGCTATTGGTCAGAATGGTATAATCTTTTCAAAAGAAAAAAAGAGAGGGTGGATCTTTATGAGAAAGGAGTGGCTTCTCCTAAAGCCCGATGATGAGGCCGTAAACAGATTGGTCGAATTCATGGGCATTGACGCTTTTTTGGCGAGATTACTGGTAACGCGTGGAATAGATAACGAAGTTGAAGCGATGAAGTTCCTGAATCCCGACAAGACGATTCTCCACGATCCTTTCCTTCTTGAAGACATGCCTTTGGCGGTTCGTACGATCATCGAGACCCGCGATAGAAACGAAAGCATAGTCGTCTTTGGCGATTACGATGTCGACGGTGTGACGAGCACCGCACTCCTATACCTCGCAATGAAGAGGATGGGATTCAATGTTAGCTATTACATTCCTCTGAGACTCGAAGAAGGTTACGGATTGAGCAAGGACGCAATCAAAGATTTGAGGGATCAGGGGCACAGCCTCCTCATAACCGTAGATTGCGGGGTCACTTCCTTTGACGAAATCAAGTTCGCAAAGGAGATCGGATTCAACGTTGTTGTTACGGACCATCACGAAGTGAAAGATCTCCTCCCGCCTGCCGACGCAGTTGTCAACCCAAAGAGGCCCGACGACGATTATCCTTTCAAAGGATTGGCCGGTGTTGGTGTGGCCTTCAAGTTGCTTGTCGCTTTGAACGAAACCCTTCACTGTCCTATAGATCCCGAGGAGTACCTGGATATTGTGGCGCTCGGTACGATTGCGGATATAGTACCTCTAAGAGATGAGAATCGCTACATTGTTAAAGAAGGAACGGCAAAGATTCAGAGCAGTCCGCTACTCGGATTAAAAGCGCTTCTTTCTTACCTGAGAATTCCTTCGGAAAACCTTACTGCACAGGACATTGCATTCAAGATTGCCCCAAAACTCAACGCTGCGGGAAGAATGGATTCAGCAATTGTGGCACTTGAACTATTGATTAGCGAAGATATGGATTCGGCAATGAACACTGCTAGCCGTCTATTGAAGCACAATCAGAACAGACAGACTATCGAGGCGAAAATCTTTGAACAAACGGAAAGGGATCTTGAGAATACTGCGAGTTTCAAAGACGATTTCGCGCTGGTTATAGATGGCGACAACTGGCATCTGGGAGTGCTTGGGATTGTCGCGTCAAGACTCGTGTCGATTCACAACAAGCCGGTGTTCTTGATAGCTACAAACGGTTCCGATGGAAAGGGTTCCGCAAGAAGCCCTGCCGGTGTAAGCATAATAAGCCTGCTTAACGAGGTCTCGGGTCTGTTGAGGGAGTTCGGCGGGCATGAGATGGCGGCCGGCTTCAGTATTGACAAAGAAAAAATATCGGAATTCAGGTCTGCAATTAATGATGCTTACATAAAGCTATACGGTTTGAAGCAGCCGGTTTTCAAGATTGACGTTGACGATGTTCTTACTCTTGATTCTATTACCCCCTCGATACTCGATAAGCTCGAATTGTTGAGACCTTTTGGACATTCCAATCCCGAGCCGAAATTCTTGATCAAAGGCTTGAACATTGAAAAGGCAAAGATGTTTGGTAGTGGGAGCGACCATGTGAAACTCATACTGCGCTCTGGAGACCGAAAGACTCTTGCAATAGGTTACAACATGGGCACCATGTTCGATGATTTCAAGTATGTCAAGCCAAACCTTCTCAAGGTAGACGCCATTGCCTCTATAAAGAATGATAATCTTTATGGACTGCAGAGTGTAAAACTTTCCTTGTCTGACGCGAGGTTGTACATTGATCCCGTATTCGAAGAGGAAGTTAGAGACAAGAACTTTGTCTTCGAGTTTATAAGAGACTGGAAGAACCAACAGCCTGGCTTGCAGATTAAGTCGGACGTCTCGGCGCTAATAGCTGAACTGGAGAAGAAGGTGTCACATAAGTGTCCGGAATTCATGGACGTAAGTGCGAAGAATCCCTGGGGAATCTTCGGTAACATAAGACTGAAGAATCCATTCCTTGCGCTCAAGATTCTGAAGAATTATCAGAAGGGCAAGAGAACTTTCATTGTTTCTGCCATCAATGGCACACTTGCCCACACATATTATTCTTTGCAGCATTATCTGGATTCGATAAAGCCAATCTTTGCCAATTCACTTTACAGAGGCAAACTGGACGAGCCAGTTGTCTTCGTTACATTACCCTTCTTCGTTGAAAGATTCAACGAAATTTCGGATTCAGCCGGCGAGATAATCTTTGACGAACCGTCTTATATTCTTTCCGGCATATTTAAGGATCATCCAGACCTTGAAGGTTTCTTCAATAACATCGATAAGGTTCTTGGCATTTCCGGTTTTTCTGGAAGCATTTTCTGTGATGACCTCAAAGAGTTCTTCCTGGACAAGAGAATCTCGCACGTGTATAAACCAAGTCCAATAAAGAGAGTTGGCATTATAGACAACCGCGGCTCGAGAAAGAAAGTGGAGCAGGTGATGTCAATAGTAGGCCACGGGGAAAATGTGGCAGTAATTGTTGACTCTCCTCACAAGACGGTTTCTCTTGCAAAATCTATGGGTTCAAGGTTGTCTCACGCTCTGCAAAACGGTGAACTGATTTTCTACAACTATCTTCTCAAGGATTTCCAGAGATCGGTTATCTACTCTCTTGTCGAAAGACAGAAGATTCGGGTCCTTATAACGACTCCTTCAAGTGATGGTCTCGGGGTTACACTGGGCAATTCAAATATTGTCTTTTACAGTGCTCCGAGAAACTTCCTGGAAGTAATCGATGCCGTTGCTACAAGGCCCGGTGAAGATTCCGAACTTTTCTTGAATCTCTCCTTCAACAAGGCGGACCTCGTTTCAAACACAAGCGAAATGGACCGTTTGTTTCCCACTGTTGAGGAGTTGGAAGCCGTTTATCAGGACTTGAAAGAGGTACTCCCTGCGTCGGAGAGAGACATAAAGAAGGCTCTGAGCTTTGAAGACGGTATCTCTAAGGTCTTCCTCTCAATGCTTGAGGAAATGGAGTTGTTGAGTGCGGACAACGGTGTCTGGTACAGTAACTCGGAAGCAGCCCTCGACACGACACAGGTGAAGAAGACCCTGAGATACAGAGAAGGTGTGGCAGAGAAGAGAATGACGAGATGGTTCGCTACAAAGTTATCTACTATGACTACAAGGGGGCTATTAAGGAGTCTAACCAATGCCGAAGAGGTGCTGAAGGTTGGTTGATACCCGTAAGCTGGATGCTCTGATAGTAGTCTCCCAAAAAGATATAATCAAAGTTCTATCATTATTGAGAAATCATGGTTTCCAGACAAAGGTTTTCCCCACACCACCCGGTCTATTCCCCGGATGTTCGCTTTCCATCGCAGTTTCTTCAAATGTTGTCGATTCAGTTCTGGTGCTTCTCAAGCAACATAACGTAGAAGTTATGTATTCCGCTTTGTGCGATGAGAATCCCGTGAAGTCATTCTATGATTAGACTGGGGATTGATTTCGGAACATCCAGAATAGGACTGGCATTACAGGTTGAGAACATCGAAATTCCTCTATTCGCAATAGATCACACCGGCTACAAAAAAAATCTTCTGAGGATTATTGAGGAGAAGGGAATTGAGGAGATTGTAATCGGCCTCCCCATATCAATGTCCGGTAGATTCAGTGAGTCCACTCTGAAGGCCGTTTCATTTGCAGAGAAAGTCAAGAGTATCTTCCCTGGACGAGTATTCCTGGTCGATGAGACCCTTACAACCGAAACTGCCAGGCGTCTTTCGAGTGAGGCCGGACAAGACTTCTCTAAAGCGAGGGATGTTTTCAGTGCTATCCAGATCCTGCGGAACTATTCGTCCGGAATGTCGAAAAAATGGGAGGTAAAAGAAGAAAGAGGCGTTTGCAGAGACCTACCCAGGCTGGCTTCAGAAAGTAGAGTGTTGTTTTATAGGCCGCGATCTGCAATGATTGAAGGTCTTGATTGTCTTGAAACTGAGCCGGGTGTCCTTGTCGAGGATCCTCAAGTCTTCCTTTCTTTCGTAAGAAAAGGGATGAAACCCGTCAATATTGTTGACGATATTGACTTTTCATCTTACGATATAATAGTAATCGCTTGTGGAGAAGAGCTCGATGGGATGGTCGATCTGAACTCGGAAGGTCCGCAGGTTATTGAGTGCTCGTGGCTCAACGGATAGAGCGCTGGACTCCGGATCCAGAGATTGTGGGTTCAAATCCCACCGAGCACGCCATATAGGCAACGCGGGAGGTCTTGTATGAAAAAAGGCGATTTAGGAATCGATTTGGGTACCGCTTCTCTCTTGGTCTTCCAGAAGGGCAAGGGCATCGTCATAGACGAACCGTCTGTTATAGCTGTTGAAGCCAAGACCGGAAAAATTATAGCGATAGGATCCGATGCTAAGGAAATGATCGGGAAGACGCCAAAGGATATCAAGGCGGTAAGGCCAATTCGAGACGGAGTGATCGCCGATTATCAGATAATAGAACAGGCCCTGAAAGATCTTGTTAAGAGGACCCGTACGAAGTTCTCTTTCTCGAGGCCGGCCGTTGTTGTCGGGGTTCCGGCGAAGGTAACTAGTGTTGAGAGAAGAGCCGTTATTGAAGCCACCACCGCCGCAGGTGCAAGTAAGGTTTACCTCGTTCTTGAACCCATCGCTGCTGCCATCGGAGCCGGTCTTCACATTTTTGATTCGGTAGGAAACATGGTTGTCGATATTGGAGGGGGGACCTCCGATATCGCGGTGATCAGCCTTGGCGGGATAGTTGTTTCGCGCTCCCTAAGAACTGCTGGAGATGCTATGGACGATGCAATAATCAAATTCGTAAAACGCAAGTACAAGTTTCTCATAGGCAGCTCAACCGCAGAGGACGTAAAAACCAAAATAGGAAAGGCCTTTCCAACGCTGGAGAGTTTTGAACTAGAAGTACGTGGAAGAGACGCACTGAATGGCCTTCCCGGGAACATAAGAATCACTTCCGATGATGTTCACGAAGCCATTTCTCAGATTCTTCAGGAGATCGTATTGAATCTGCGCCAGATTTTGGAAGATACGCCTCCTGAGATCGCTGCGGACATAATGGATACCGGTGTGGTTCTTACAGGTGGTGGTTCCCTAATTAGGGGACTTCCAGACTTGATTATTCAAGAGACTGGAATAAAGACAGTTGTTGCAGAGGATCCGAGAACCTGTGTCGTAAAAGGTATAGGTGAGTTGCTCGATTGTGACAAGCACCTTCATAGAGTCACGATCAATCACAGTAAGTAGTCAGGGTTCTATTCTGTCTTTTTTTCGAACATGCTTAAAAGATACGAAATCGCCAGTCCAGAAACCAATCCGATAATAATCTGAAGAACATTTGAATTGCTTCCGGGTCTCGTAAATAAATCAGGAAGTGAACCTATCATTAGACCTAGGAGAAAAGCGAATGTCTGACTCCGGAATCTCTTCATCAGAAA
>NZ_JFHJ01000347.1:0-3505 GCF_003666285.1 Mesotoga sp. HF07.pep.5.2.highcov
CTATTCTCGAGGCCAAGTGTAATATCTAGGTTTTTGAGACCAATGTCTGCATCGATAAGACAGACCTTAGCCCCTTTATTTGCAAGAGCACAACCTATGTTGGCTGTAATTGTAGTCTTGCCGACCCCCCCTTTTCCGGAAGTCACAACGTATACTTTGGCCATATCTATCTACCTCCAGCCGTTAGACTTTTCTGAATTATAGCATTACAATGGTACTTCAACAGTATTTGGCGCTGCATTTAGAAATCACACAGTTCAAAGACACGAAATAAGCAGAACTTAAGATATCTTGTCTCGAATATAGAGCTAACCTCCGGATGGTCAAGCGGTTGGCCCCCTCTAAATGAGACTATTCCGACCTTTTTGCTGTCGTGAAAGGCATCGTTGATAGTTCTCATCCAGTCATCTTCAGAAATGATTTGTGTACATGAGGAAGATGCCAGAAGAGATCCGCTTACAGCCTTTTTTATCACTCTAAGGTTAAGTTCCTTGTACCCTCTCAAAGCACTTTTTTTCGAAGACGGTGATTTTGCCATTGCTGGAGGGTCAACTATCACAAGATTGTGACCGGCGAGTGATTCTTCTCTCAAATAGTCGAATGCATTTGCCCTGACAAACTCGCATCTACTGATGAATCCATTTATTTCAGCCGTCTCTCTTGCAACTGAAAGTGCGCGTTCCGAAGAGTCAACCAACGTCGCCCTATTAGCCCCTTGGCTCAAACAATGAAATGAGAAGTTGCCGGTATATGAGAAAACATCAAGCACATTTCTTCCGTTCGCGTATTTTGACAGTTTCTCCGCGTTGTCCCTTTGATCTAGGAAAAAACCGGTCTTTTGCCCTTTTGTGTCTGCAAAGAAAGTAACCCCATTTAATGAAAAGGGCAGCAACTCTGGCCCGCTACCAAAAAGCCACTCTTCTTTTGATTCTAAGCCTTCTTTTGTAAGGGAGATTCCCTCGCTCTTTTCAAATATCCCCTTTGGTTTCAGTGTGGCTATCAAAGCTTCAATAATCTCGTTTCTGAGAACTCCAATTCCTAGAGTGTTAAACTGAACGACCAGCCAGTCAGAAAATTTATCCACTATCAATCCCGGTAGTCCATCGGCTTCGCCAAAGGTAACTCTCAAGGCATTGCCATATCTAAGCAAAGAAGATTTCATCCCCAATGATCTTTTTAGCTTTTCTGCGAAGAAATCAGTATCGATACTGCAGTTTCTTCTTGTTAGGAGTCTCACTCTGATGGAAGAGTCCGGATTATAGTATCCTCTTCCCAGAAACTGTCCGGAATTGGTCAATACATCTACTATGCAACCACCTTCAACAGAGTCGGCTTTTTCGATTTCATTGTCATAAATCCATGGATGGCCAAATGCGATCCTCCTTTTTATCGACCGCTTCAAGACAACTCTTGCACTCAAATGTTATTGATCCTCCTGTACAAATCCATGAAGAACTCTTTGTCGAAATCACCTGGAGTCTTCTTCAGGTGTGATGCTTTTGAAGTGTAATCTGACCATTCGTTTATTTCTTCATCTGAGATTCTCAAGAAGATTCTTCCAGAGATAAACCTCTGTATAAAAATCTGAAGTTCATCGAGACTCTCAAAAGGATCGATTGCAGCGCTTATTCTATCTTTGTCGGCCTCTGCAATCTTTTTGAAGATCTCGACCAAAATTAGAGCATTTGCCATACCGTGTTTTACATTCTTGAATGAAGAGAGTGGATAACCAGCTGCATGAACAGCAGTTGTTCCCGTATGAGCGATTACTATTCCGGCGAGTGTTGCGGCAAACTGCATCCTTTCACGCAAATCAATATCATCCTCATCCAGCAGTATTCTGTCGAGCGAATCTTTAATGAGCCTGTTTGCTTCTCTTGAAAGAGTTTTTAGCAGGGGGTTTTGTCCCTTGTTAACTACTTCGCCTTCCAAAGAATGGGATAATGCGTCAAGTGCGGTAGCAATGGTTACATCTAAGGGCATTGTCACAGTGTATCTCGGATCGAGAAAGGATATCGCTGGAAAGATCGATGGCATCCCAAAACCCTTTTTCTGTCCATCGGCATTTGTAAGAACCGAGTACTGAGTAACTTCACTACCCGTACCCGAGGTAGTAGGTATGGCGACTATTGGGTGAGACGGAAGGTTCTTTCCTCTGTATAGATCCTCGCAACTGCATCCGTTCATTCCGACTGCAGAGATCGCTTTACCTGCATCGAGAGGGCTTCCTCCGCCAATTGCGATTACAAAATCACATTCATTTTCTGAAAGAAGCCTTCCTCCTTTTTCGACTGTAAAGAATGAAGGATTCTCTTCTACCTCATCGAATATTGAACTCGGAATATCTAAAGCTTCTAGCATCCTTAGTACTTCGTCGAGCGCTCCGCTTTTCTTTGCTGAGGATTTTCCAGTAACTATGAACGCTTTTGTGCCGAATTCCTTAAGCAACTCACCGTTTTGGCTGATTACTTGTCTACCTACAAAGACCCTTGTCGGCAAGAAATATTTCCACATTCAATCACCTTCTTGCTAGGAGTTTCTTGAGCAATTCTTTTGATTCATTCACCGTGTTTTCAAGACGAGACCAGTAGTCTTCCTTAAGATTCACCGGCTTCTTCAAAGAACTGTTGATTGATAGGCTCAAGCTCTCGCAACTTTCTTCAAAATAGAGATTGCAGTTTTTGTCGAGAGACCTCACAAATCTATCAAGCTTAGTATTCTTCTTCCACACGAAAGGAACGCCCAATGAGATCGCCAGAATCACTCCATGAAGACGCTCTGTGATTATTAACTCTGCATTGTTAAAAACCTCAATCATTCCTTCAAGATTCTCTGGAGGTTTTCTTACTTTGAATCCGTTTGAACGCGCCTTGGATTCAAGTTCGCTTCTCTTTTGCTCATCGTGGTGATTATGAAACCCTACGGCGCAAACTTGGGATAGATTATTCAGTCTTAGAGAATGGAGTACATCGTCTACACTGGTTCCGTTTTTCAGAACTATTACCGCCAGGCCATCAATCGTTTCACGCTTCTCGGGTATTATCCTTTTTTTTCGAAGGTAGTACGGTCCATAGTCTGTTCCGAGGATTGCTTTATTCGATATCGATGCGAAATGTTTGTAACTCACGGCGTCTCTCATAACTCCGTAAGTAAGCGGATCACTGAGCAACTTGTTCAGTGCTTTCCTGTTTGCGGTTTTACTTAATGGGCCAAACCCTTGGGAAAGAAAGAGCAGGGGTTTGTCTTTCTTGAGAGTGTACTTTGCAATCTCGTAATAGTACAAAAAACTCCTCCAGCTTGTCTGATCCTGAAGGAGATTTCCCCCTCCAAATACGGTTAGAATCGAGTTCTTGATGGAGGTTTGGAGCTCTCTTATGCTGAAGCGTTTAATTATTCTTACATCCAGTTTTGACGGAAATCTGTGGGCTATGTGGTTTATGCTGGGTGAGGCGGGCAGATAAATCGGTCCTTCAAACTCTATCTCTTCGATCAGGGATAGTGATGA
>NZ_JFHJ01000528.1:0-4428 GCF_003666285.1 Mesotoga sp. HF07.pep.5.2.highcov
CTAACAAACAACCAAGGACGGTTTTTACAACGCTCAGCGGCACTCAGGATCGAGATGATGAAACAAGTCCATGACGGGATGTGCTTGACCAGTAACGAGGAACCTGGACGCGGAGCGTCGGAACGAAGAACTGCTCTTCGAAGGACGGGTTCATGGTTTTGGACGATGGACCAAGGACGGTTTTTACAGCGCTCAGCGGGTTCTCCGCTTTTAAGCGTTCAGCGGTTCTTATTCTTGCAACTTGGAACTGAGAACTTGCCACTGTTCCTATGATCTTCCTGCCTGCTACCACCTACCCGCAACCACGGTCTAAACAGCAGCTTCCTGCGTCTGGAAGGCAATTATGGGCTTCTTGAAAAGACTTGCGAGCAGGGCATGTACGAGCGCCACCGGGATGAGGAAGATGAAAGAGACAAGCATACTGATTTCATACCATAGGCTGCTTCCCTCAACTTGCTTTCCCTTAAGACGGTTTACCAGTGCGCCCCACACTATTCCGAAGGTATTTCCCATCATGATTGTCCTAACGGCACCGAGTATTCCCTTGGCTTTCGATTCCCCATAGAAGGTCTTAAGAGAACTCCATGAATCCTCGGAAGGGTTTCCCGAAGAGTTTGCGTATTCTCGCGAGAATAGAATAGCCGGAGCGTCCTCCTGAGGGATCTCTTCAACGTCAGCCACAAAGAGCATCTGAATCTCTTCTTCCTTTATCCCCTCTTTTTCGGCAACCTTGTTGTGGAAGACTGTACAGACTTCGCAGCCGTTTATTTCGGTTACGGTAAGCATCACCTTTTCGATCAACTCGGTGCTAAGTTCTTCTTTTCTCTTTGCACGGCTCATGTATTTCATTGTTCTCATCGCATCGAAGAGAATTTGGTAACACTCCTTAAAAGTGAAGAACCGCTTATAGAACTTCTGACTCAACTGTTCCTCCAGAAAAATCTCGATCCTGAATCGAGACTGGGTAATTTATTATTACTCCATTTTATCATCTAATGCTAAATCTCATTTGGATGAGGATATCCTTTCCACTTGTTGGAGATTTCACTATGCCTGAATGTTATCTTTTGCTTTTGACCTTCACAAAGTACTCAATGCTTCTGTCCCAGGTTTTTTCCTGTTCTTCAGTGAAGTAACAGGCCGGAAGTTCTCCGTTTCTACGGTGATAGGCGATGCACTCGCAGCACTTTCCCTTTCTTGGACAGCCCGGATAGGTGCAGTTGCATTTCTCAAGATTTCTGTCGACTTCACATTGCAAGATCAGTACCTCCCTTTGTTCATTTCATTCCTGATTTTATCAGAGGAATCCTCCTCAACCGATTCTGCATAGCCGGCTTCCCAGAAGATTCTTCACCATTAATCTCTCTTTAATCAAGAATGCTCTAACATACTAATATATGAGAAGGGGGGAACCGTAATGAGAAAAGTTCTACTGATTTTACTGTTCGTCTCCATGATATTTGGCTTGACCCTGGCAAATAACGGCAAGGGTCCCGGTGATGGTATTCCTGATGGGCAGGAGCCCGGGGCAGGTTTTGGTTCTCCAGGAACAGGAAAGGGAGAAGGTCCCGGCGCTGGTAAAGTCGACTCTGGAGGCAGCACGACATTGCTGCTGGAAAACCTGGAGGCTGAAACCGCGAGTTCTGAGCCTGTTCTTGTCCGCTCCATGAATAGATTGGTCGAGATGATCAAAAACATGTTGAGAAATCTTTTTAGAGTGCGTACCGCTCTTTCAGCAAAATAAAAACCAATTACCCCTGTTTACTCCTAGACTAAACCGCCGCTACCGTATTACCAGGACAGCGGCGGCCTTTTCTTTTATGTGTAGTCACTATAGAGCGCAGGCAAATTAGGGTGCGTCAACCCCCCCGGGAGAGAGAATCCGCTTTAAGATAAGAGTAGAGTCGTTTCAAAATCTGCCTTGTCTTCCTGAAACTTCCGTTATCGAGACGGTCAGACAGTTCAATTAGTGAAGTCTTTAATCACCCTTTAATGAGGTAAACAATAAGATCTAATCATTCGAATACAACGGGGGGATGAAAATGAAACGAATTACCGCAATTGTGCTTTTCATGTTATTTGTCTTTGGAATCGCTCTTTCAATCAATGGCAGCGGTCCGGGCGACGGTGTGCCCGATGGCCCTGATGACGATGCGGGTTATGGAGCACCAGACGATTCCTGCGAGGGAAACGGTCCCGGTCAAGGGAAACCGGCACTCGATGAAGATGAGATCGTTATTGGAGAGATTTCATAAAAGGGTACATTTCTCTGAATTTTGAAGCTTGAGGGGGACCGAAGAAAGTCGGTCCCTCTAAACTTTCTATATGAGCATTTTTCATCGACAATAAATGCTTGCGGAAATTCCATTACTCTATCTTTAGAAAAGGAAGGAAACAGCCAACAAGAAGTCGCAAATCACAGGGCATTCTAATTCTCGAGTCTATAAGAATTATCTTAGGGCAATTCTTGCACTTGTAACTTGGAACTGACAACTGTTCTAAGAGCCGTGGTTGGTGGTACGCGGTTGGTGGTTGGTTGGAGCTAAAGGAAGAGAAGACAGCAATCACCCCGCGGAAGAATATCAACTTGTTTGAACCAACTCAATTTGCCATCCTAATGTGATCTTGATCAGGATCTAATCTTTGATCTTATAGGTGAACGGATTCATGATCTGGGACGGTCAACGGTGAACAGCTCCTCGCAGCGATCAGAGGCTCTCAGGATCGAGATGCTGAAACAAGTTCAGATGACGAATTATTACGCTTTCGGAACAAGCATTCGTTGTCATTCCACGGAGCCTGTCCTGAAGCCTGCCCCAAAATGCTCTTGTTTGGGGTCTCTGTTCAGGGCTCCTGTTTGGGGTCTCCTGTTGGGCTCCTGTTGGAGCCTCTGTTAAAGGTCATCCCGAACTCGATCCCGGATCTGGTCTTGAAAACACGTCAAGGATCGAGATCCTGGCCAGAAGCTCGCCAGCATGACGTTAAGCGGTGTCATTCGCCAATTCCTACGTATTGTCATCCCGCAGTGTTCCTGTGCGGGATCTCGCTCTTGTCATCCGTCTCGCCCTTTCGATATGAATGCTTTGCTCCAAACACGTGTTAAAATAATAACGAGAATTCTTGGGAAGTGATCTTGTGAAACCGGCTAGCATCAGGAAGCAAATGATTGACGAGCTTGAGAATATCCCGGAAGACAAGCTTCAACTGCTACTGGAACTAATCAGAAGCAGTAAGTCCGATCTTTCGGATCTTCAGCCAAAGAGAAAATTGATTACCGACTATGCAGGTTCATGGAAAGAGATCGATTCGGATCAATACAACACTATGATCAAAGAACTAAGAGACCGAAGAGAAAAGTCAAGAAGGGAGCGCAATGTCTGACTTAGCACTTGTGGATACAGACATACTTTCCATGTTCTTCCGCGGCCATTCTCCAGTAGTATCCAGAATGGAAGAATATTCACAGATCACGAGAAAGTCTATCTGAGCCTAATAACGTACTACGAAATACTCAGCGGTTTGAGACACATTGAAGCGACAAGACAAATAGAGCAATTCCTGGAGTTTTGTCTTTTCAATGAAGTACTTCCTATTACGCTTAAATCAGCTTCTATTGCTGCGACTCACTACGCGTATATTAGAAGACTCGGAACGCCTTTGGATGACATGGATCTTCTCATTGCCGGTATAGCCATAGAAAACGACATGACTTTAGTCACGCACAATATGAAACACTTCAGCAGAATTCCGGGATTGAAGCTGCAAGACTGGATAGAATAACTGAATCCCCGATATTGTTCAGCGACCCTCCCACTTGATGTCCTCCATGTCATTGTGAATAGTTAGCACAGAATATCGTCAGAGAAGCGCTACACGCCTCAAAGAAATGTCCTTTGTCAGCCATCCGAGAGAAAGGGAGTCCTACGTCCGATGGGATCAATCGAGAAAGAGCACATTCGACAATCCGCTCCGCTCACTGCAGTAAAAGAATTAACATTTGTCGACCGACGAAGGTTCTCCGTTCTCCGCAAAAAGCAAAATACTTTTGAAGCATCACCTAATGAAGTCATCCCGAAGAGCCTGCCTTGAAGCCTGCCCTGAAATGCTCTTGTTCAGGGGTCCTGTTTGGGGTCTCTGTTCAGGGTTATCCCGAACTTGATCTCGGATCTGGCCTCGATCACTACTCTGAACTCATAATCGAATCAGAAACCCATTCGAAAACGAACTTGGCTGATTCGAGAGCCATTTTGTATTCAGATTCGGTAACAGGTTCACTATTCCGGGATATCGAGAAGAGACAGCATAGTCTGTAAGCTTAGCCGCTTCAAACACTTCTTCCGGAATTTGTATGCTGTCGGGTATATGCTGAATGAGAACGTTGATATTGTGGGTTCTCGGAAACTGGATTCCGCAGTAGATCAGCAGTGC
>NZ_JFHJ01000702.1:0-1735 GCF_003666285.1 Mesotoga sp. HF07.pep.5.2.highcov
CGTTCGCCGAGGAGAGCCATGAAGCAATACTATAGAGATTCCGACCAGGAGCTTTGTCGGAATGACGGAATTGGGCGTTTTCGGAATAACCGTCAGTTGTCCACCCACTGAGCCTGCCCTGAAGCCTGCCCCAAAATGCCCCTGTTTGGGGTCTCTGTTCAGGGTCATCCCGAACTTAATCCAGGATCTGTTCCAAGAACGAAGAACCTGGACGCGCAGCGTCGGAACGAAGAACCGATGCTTCTTGGCGGGGACGGAGGACCGTTGACGAAAAACGGTTTTTCATAAGCGTACAGGGGTTCTGCAAAGGATCTCGCTCCCAAACCTCTTTTTCTTTGTTTCTTGCATCACTTTCTGCGTAGCAGCCTCACTTCCCCGGACGCTTTTCCCAGCATTACTTCCTCGCGCCAGCAAGCCTCACTTCCCGACGTAGTCGGCCTCGCCTCCGCCGGTTTTCAAATGTAATCAAATCCGTAGTTTGGAAGTGAAAGAGGCAGTCCTTTGAATTTGCTGCAACAAAAGACTTCCTGGTTGAATTCCGCCAATGACAGTCTTTCAACGGTCTCTACGAATCTGTCATAGTCCTCTGAAGGCATAATCTCCGTGAAGTAACCCTCCATTTGGTCGAAGAAGCTTCTCTTGGAGATGATTTTCGCGGTGCCGGGAAACTCGATCGGAAGGCTCTCCTCTGCCTTGAAGTGTCTTTCGGCGACGATTATGCATCCCTTGAGTCCGAGTTTTTCGATATAGCCCCTTGTCAATGAGATTACGTCTTTGCTGCCTCCGCCGTATTCAATCACGTAATGATTGTCTTCTCTCTCGACAACGGTAATGTAAGCCTTTTCACTCAAGTACGCTTTTGCCTTACGTGCCTCCGCGTAACCCGTTGAGAAGGTTTTCTCGAAATCTGTGAAGTTCCTTATGTATCTCAGTGGTTTCATTCTGTAAAGATCGAGAATCTTACCAATGTCCGAAATTTTTGCTTCCCTCATAGATGCCGTTCTTCCTGGCTTCACGAGAATTCTTTTCGTGCCTGGCGGCCTGACCGCTCCGAACCGCTGGTATAGGCCTCTGCCTCCGGAAATTATGAGTAGTGACAGGCCCATATCTATAGCATGTTCTTCGGCCTTCGCAAGAGTCACGGCTCCGTAGTTCTTCCCACGGTAGTCCGGGTGAGTGCATACTGAACCGATGAGACCGACCTTCATCCTGTGTCCGAAGAAAGAGATTTCCCTAGGGAGTAAGCCGATCATCGACACCGGTCTTCCCTCCTCCTTAACGATTGTCATGTTTTCCACATTCTCTTGCGAAAACAGCACAGGAAAGATCTTTCCCATTTCACTTTTGAAGACAAGAGATGCAAGGTCAACCATCCCTTGTAGGTCTTCGATTTCTGCTCGTGCGGGATTGCTCAAGAGAACACCTCCCATGAATATCTAATGAGCTATATAATTGATAATCTCACAAAGAAGAGTTGGGTGCAAGATTGTGATTAAATAGAATTTGATAGTCAAATCGAAAGGGTGATTTCGTTGTCCGAGACAGTACACAGAATAATGCTTGATGACAAAGAATTGATAATTATCGGTACCGCTCACGTATCAAAGAATAGCGCCGAAGAAGTAAAGGCGATTATCGAAGAGGAAAAACCCGATTCCGTTGCAATAGAACTGTGCAACTCCCGATACCAATCGATACAGGATCAGGATAAATGGAAGAAGACCGATATCGCAAA
>NZ_JFHJ01000536.1:0-1230 GCF_003666285.1 Mesotoga sp. HF07.pep.5.2.highcov
GTAGAAAGAACCGCTGATCAAAATCCGGTCGACTACAGTCAAATAATCGAGACTGACAGCGTTGCAAGAAAGTTAGCTCAGGAAGAGGTGGATAGATGTTATTAGCAATAATATACTTTCTTCTAATTCTGACGGGAATAGTAGTTGTCCATGAGCTTGGTCACTACATTTTCTCGAGGCTTTTTGGTGTAAGAGTTCTTGAATTCGCAATAGGAATGGGCCCTAAGCTCTGGTCGAAAAAAGGAAAGAATACGACCTTCAGGATCAATGCATTTCCAATCGGCGGTTACGTAAGACCTGCAGGTGAAGACTTGGATACTATCGACTCCTCGATTCCGGAAAGTGAGCAGATTCAGAACAAACCCGCCTGGCAGAGATTCATTATTTACTTCGCCGGTCCAGCTTTCTCTTTACTTCTGGGCTTTTTAATTCTCTCTCTTGTCGCAGTAATATGGGGCTTTCAAGAGGTCAAGATCGATAAAGTCGAACCTGGTTCTCCTGCCGCAGTTTCCGGAATGATGCCGGGAGACCGAATCGTTTCAGTTAATGGAAAGACTCTCATCGACAATACACGTTTGAGTGAAGCAGTAGCAAAAGGAGAGAGAATAGATCTTGTTGTGAACAGGGAAGGTAAGGAAATCGAGATCGCTATAATACCTGAACTTCTTCCCCAGGAAGCCTTCTTTGTTATCGGAGGTGTTTCAGGAGAACCAGGCGATATTCTCTCTTCAATAAACGGCGGAACCTTCAACGGCGATTATGTTGGATATGGAAGTGTTCTTTCGCCTGAAAGTTCTATAAAACTCGGCTTCGAAGATGGCTCTACATTATCGGGAACGCTCCTGACTTATTCACCTGCCGAGGAACGCTACGCAATGGGCATCTATTATGCAAACTTCAAACCTCAACTTGCCATTGACCACGGACAGTTTAGAGAAGGAGACATCCTGCTTTCAGTCAACGGTATGAAGACTGAAACAAGTTATGATCTAACCACGATGAGTCAGTTGTTGGCTCTGAAGCCCGATGAGCTCTTGATTCAGTTCACCGGGAAAGAAATCTCCTTTGCCGAATTCGGCTTTCCCGACGAATTCGTTGTTTCTGTTGAACGGGAAGGTCAATTAATAAATTTGACAGTGAGTAAAAACGAGATGATAGCCCTGGTCGAAGAGGCGGGAGCCTTTGCTCAAGGAAGCAGTTATTGGTACCCCGATACTGCATTGGAGGCGG
>NZ_JFHJ01000695.1:0-23902 GCF_003666285.1 Mesotoga sp. HF07.pep.5.2.highcov
AGGTCTATGCGGAATTCGGCTTTATCAAGGCTTTGTCCGCGAAGATTCCCGTTGAAGCGATCGACGGGCTGCTGAGAAATCCTCATGTAGTCTATGTAGAACCAAACATACAACTTCATGCTCTTGAAGAGCAGTATTTGTGGGGTATGGACAGAATCTATGGAGACGAGTCCTTCATTTTCCCAACATGGGTCACATCAACTGGGGACGGGGTTAAAGTCGCTATTCTCGACACTGGAATTGATCCAAGCCATCCCGATCTCGCCGGTAGAGTCTCTCAAGGCGTTGATTTCACAGAAACTGGTTCGAGTTTCGACGACAACGGACACGGGACTCATGTTTCCGGAACTGTTGCTGCGATCTACTCCAATAATAGCGGAGTCTACGGTGTTGCGCCTTCTGCATCTCTTTATGCTGTTAAGGTCCTTGACTCAACCGGAAGCGGTTATCTTGATTGGATTATTGCAGGCATCGAGTGGGCCATAGCTAACGAAATCGATGTAATCAACATGAGTCTGGGTACCCCAAGCGATGTGCAACCCCTTGAGGACGCGTGCAATGCTGCGTACAAGGCAGACATACTTATTGTTGCTGCGGCGGGAAACAGTGGTAACAAACCTGGAAATAGGGACACCGTTGAATATCCTGGAGGATACGCCTCTGTAATTGCTGTAGCGGCTTCCGATTCAAACGATTTGCGAGCTTCTTTCTCGAGTACAGGACCCGACGTAGAATTAATTGCGCCCGGTGTTAGCATATTGAGCAGTATTCCCGGAGACGGTTATGCCTATTACAGCGGGACTTCCATGGCTTCGCCCCATGTTGCTGGAGTGGCTGCGCTTGTTCTTGCCGCAAGGCCTACGCTTACCAACGCAGAGGTTAGATTGATTCTTCAGCAAACGGCGGAAAATCTGGGACTGAAACAGGAGCATCAGGGATTCGGACTGGTCAGGGCAGATCTAGCAGTCCAAGCGGCCTCTGTAACTACTCCTCCCGCTTCGGACACTGATCCCGAACCCGGCACTGTAACAGTTTCCAATATCAGCTATTCATTGAGCAGAAATGCGAAGCATATGTATGTTTCAGTTCAGCTGGAGCCGTTTGTCGTCGGAGCAAGTGTTTCGATAGAAGTTTATCTTAATAGCGGTAGCTCCCCGTACTTTGCCGGAACGATCACTACAGATACTTCCGGAGTCACCAAGTTCACAGTTGTCAATGCACCCTCGGGAACTTATTCAACAGTAGTGACAGACATTTCGGCAGCTGGGTACACCTGGGACGGTGGCTATCCAGAGAACAGTTTTGAGAAGTGATAGCGGATTCCAAAGAAAAAGCCACTCCCTTTGAATCGTGCTGTTCTTGATAGAGGAAAGCTTTGGTTTTGAAGTGCACAGGTATGCTGAGGCCACTTTTATTCTCGGTATTTTAACTCTTACGTAGCTTATCTCATTTGCAGGCACTGAGATCCTTATACAAATTGCCTTTTTCAATCACGGGGAGAATGTTCTCTTTCTTCCATGTTTCAGGCGAAGAAAGATAGTTCATTTCAAAATAAGCTTTGAGGATCTCGTCTTCATTCCAGAACATTCCGTGTTTGAACTCTAGTTTTCCGTCTTTATGAAGAAGGTAGAATCCCGGATGTCCGTCGACTGACATTCTTACCGGCGTCCTGCTCCAGGTGAATTGAGAGAGCTCGATTATTTTGTATTCTCCTTTAGCATTTCTTATCATATCGACAGCGATAGAAGACCCTGAGAGATGGTAGAAGACTTTCAGCGCTATTTCAATAGCCTCTATCGGAATATCTGTCTTTCTGACTTTGTGGCCGCCGGAAGCTCTGAAGTCCCTATCGGGACAATCTCTGAAGTAGCCTGTTATCATGTTGGAAGAGACTAATATCCGCAGGTCGTACTTGTCTCCTTCAACGAATCTCTGAAAATATACATAGTCTTTCTGTCTTACGCATGGCCAGTGCGACTTTCTTCCATATCTCGAGAAGCTGCTTCTGGCGATTTTCATTGCCGCTTTCGGGCTCTCAACGAGGAATACTTCCTCAGAAGTCGAGCCTTTGCTCATTTTCGAAACCTGAGGATAGGTCAGCCTGTGAATCGTCTCTTCTGTTTCTTTGTAGCTGTGGGAAATGAAAGTCTCGGCTACTGGAAGCCCGTAGAACCTAAGAAGTTCAACCTCCATCAGTTTGTTATCATACAGCATCATCTCGTGAAGGCCGGGGAAGGATCTTATGCCCATGTTGTTTTCGATAATACTTATCTTCCTCTTGATTTCTTCATGCTCCCATGGTCCAGAATCGAGGGACCAGATTATTAGATCGAGCTTTCTGGCTTTATCGAGCCAGTCAGAGGTTCTGAGATCGAACACTTCGTACGGAATCGAGTTTTTCTTCAGAAAGTGCTCGTACTTTACCCAGTGAGGTCTGCTGTTATGATCCATAGTAAGGCCAACTCTAGGCTTTTCAATACTGTCTGGCCAATCTATTATCATATCAAGAAGCCTGTACTTCTTCCCCTTCTCGATCTTTGAAGAGTCTCCAAGTTCATCATCTCCGATGTAATCGGAGATAACTGCTTCATCTCCAACTTCCTCATAAGTGATCTCACGAATGTCTGGTCTTCTTAGAAGCCTTACCGAAACAGCTCTTTTCAGTCTTGAAAGATTCATCAGATAACTCTCCCGTCGAAAAAATGGATTAATTTCTCATACACAGTGACAATCCTACTATCATGCATATGCAAATACCATGCAATATCCAGTATTGATGACTTCAGGCAAATCCAATAACTCTTCGCGAGAGTTCTAGATCTACTGGAACAGAGTAGTATAGTTTCTCTGGAGCACCAAAACAAAGATATCGACTCACGGATCAGATAGCAAACAAATTGACCAAATAGAAGTTACCAGGCTCGCTACCGCATGATTACTGTCAGGAGTTCTCTCCAAAGTCTTTACTGTTCATACCAGATGCTTCAAGCCGTTCATAAAGCGCCAGCATTTCTTTCTCCGAGGCGCTCCACTGGAAGGATTTAGAAAGCATCTTTGCCTTCGATCCCATCTCTCGTATCAAAGCTCTGTTTTCGCAGAATTCTCTCATCCTCTCGGCAATTTGAGTCACGTTTTCGGGATCTACATAGAGCGCGCATGGCCCTCTGTCAAGGATCTCTCTCCAGGCTCTGAAGTCTGAAGCGATCTGTGGTTTTCCCAGAGCCATATACTCGAAAAGTTTCAGCGGAGAGGATTCTTCCTTGCTCTTCCCCCTATGCACAATGAGAAGGCCGACATCAGATTCTGCAACCCGCTTCATAGCATCCAGATAAGGCATTCTGGGAGAGAAAGAGAACTCCGGATATCCCTCCAGTGTCGAATCTATAGATTCTTTGATTCTTTCGCTATAGACAGGACCGACCAGCTCAAGAGTCAGATCAACCCCATCGGCCCTTAGCAACTTGAAGGCTTCGATCGATTCGACTATTGCTCTATCGTCATCAAGTGATCCAACATAGATGAACCTAACAGGACCCACTTCACAGTCGCATGATGTATTTGAAAGCTCTTCCAGGAGATCGAGTTCTGGGTAGTTGGGGACAATTGCAATATCTTTGTAACCGCCGACGCTTGACAGGTATTCTTTTACGGTGATGATTATTGCATCGAAAGTCTCTATAGCGGAACTCTGATATCTCGCAAAGATCTTTGAAACCATTGGTCTTACAATTCTCGGAATCCAGTTCTTCATAAGTATCACTGAGGGGTAGTCTTCATGGATGTCGTAAATTACCTTCTTTCCAAGCTTCTTAAGCTTCTTTCCAAGTCCTATGAGCTCGGGGTCATGAAAGTGATATACATCTGCGTCTACTTCGATTGCCTTAGTAAACGCTTCCTTCGATCCCTTAAGAAATCTCTTAACCCTTCCTCTCTGCCTGGAAACAGTTATGCGCTCAACGGAATCGACTTCAAAGTTACCTTCCGGTGCTATGAAAGATACTTCATGTCCTGCTTTCACAAGGGAACGAAGTTCTCTATTTATCCTAACGTCATCTGGCGGATGAACCGTGGTAATCACGCAGACCCTCATCTTTTTCCTCCGAATAGAAGCCTCAGTAGACCGGCTATAGAACCAAGACCGTAGGCAAGGTGAAGCAGCGGGAACAAAACCATCGCGAGCAGTAGAGACGACTTTTCACTGCACTGGCCCATGATTCTTACCGAGAAGATCAGATCCATTGTCAGATACAGGAGCAATGGAATCAGCCAGAAATATGTCAGTGCGGGCGGAAAGAAAGGCAGGAACACTCCAAATAGGAGGAAGAGAGTGAAGATCATTGGTACGAGATGCCTCGCTGAGAATGGTGTCTTAGAGAATCTCGAAGCGAAGACTACCCAGAATCCATTTCCGAAATTGTTCTTCAGAAAGCCCTTCAAATCCGAACGGCTATAATATGTTATCTCTAGTTCCGGTGACAGCAGTATCTTTCCTCCGCTTCTTTTTAATCTTAGATTGAACTCAATATCCTGGTTTCTAACAAGGTTCTCATTGAAGAGACCGATTTTCTCGAAGACCTCCTTCCTGTAAAAACCAAAAGGAACGGTATCGACCTCCACCAGTTTCTCAACTCCAGTTCTGAATTTAGAGCTGCCTACGCCAAAGCTGCTGGAAAGGACTTTAGATATCACTTCTGCTAGCAATGTCTCCTTCGAAGGCACAGTCTTGATTACTCCGCCAACATTGTCTGCCCCCGTTTCTTCAATGAGCTCAACACACTTTCTGACATAATCTACGGGCGCAACCGAATGAGCATCGAAAAACATGACATACTCACCGCTCGACGCTCGGACCCCTATGTTTCTCGCAACGGGAGTAATCTTTTTCTCGTTCAAAAGCAGTCTTACTTGACTGTGTGCCAATGAAAATCTCTCGACGATTGCTCTAGTTTGGTCTTCGCTCATTCCGTCCACAACGAAAATCTCAAGTTTACTCGAAGGATAGTCTGATTGGAGTAAGGACGCGAGGCATTTCTCAATAGTCTTCTCCTCGTTCCTTGCAGGAATAACTATGGTAACTAATGGCTTCTCCATGTCTCTAACCCCATTTAGAAAGATTAATGGCATTTCATGCTTACTACAGATTCTATCATGCAACTAGAAGACGATCATACTCCGATGCCGGTAGTATAATCTCTTCAGGAAGACTACTCGATTCCAATGAAGTTTTCCATGATACCGGCCTTATAAAGATATTCGCACGATTTGGGAAAAACCCATCAATTAGCGGTTTGTTTGTATGTGTCAGTGTCCACAGTCTCAGGAGGTTCGATTCTACCAATGAGAATAGTTGTAATTACCAATCTATATCCAGCATATATTAGTCAATTGGCATCTGAAAACACTCAGGTCGTTCACTTCTTCTCAAGAGAATGGGTTAAACAGGGTCATCAAGTCGAAGTGTTCGCTATTTGGCCTTACTACCCGACTTTTTTCAGCTTCTTGCCCGGAGGAAGAAGACGTCAAAAGTATTCATTCGAAGAAACCTTCATCCTTGACGGGGTTCAGATCACTAGAATACCTTTCGAAAAGTTTCCTCGGCTGCTTTGCTCGGAGAGGGCTTTTTCTGGTGCAAGTGAGACTATTCTCGAACATATGAAATCAAGACCGGATGTTGTAATCTGTCACAGGATGGATCCTTCGGCTCCAATTGCGGCAGAAGTTGGAAAAAGGCTCGGCGTGAAGTATTTACTTGTACTCCACAAATCTGACCTGCAGAACCTTGACAACGGAAGATATTACAAGAAAGCCGCCTTTGTTCGTTCGCTTGAGAATGCTGCGGGAGTCGCGTTCAGATCAGAGTATCTGCACCGCTGGTTTGACGGACTATTTCCCGACCTTAGTAAGCCAGAAGCCGTATTGAAGTCGGGTCTCCAAAGAGAGATATTTGAAACACGTGAATTCATAGTCGAAAAGGCCAGGAGACCTATAAGAAGATTACTAACCGCATGCAGGTTGATAAAGGACAAGAACGTCGATTCTGTAATTCGTGCAACGCGAAGAATTCCCGACATCAATTTAGAGATTGTTGGAGACGGTCCGCGTATGGGCGAACTTAAGAAACTCTCCAAAAAGATCGGCGTTGAAGGCAGAGTTTCTTTCACCGGAAGGCTTAGTCATTCCGATACGCTATCTAGAATGCGAGTGGCAGATGTCTTCGCGATGCCCAGCACGCGTGAAACCTTTGGAATGGTCTATCTTGAGGCAATGAGCAAGGGATGCATTACTATCGGGTCTAGAAACGAGGGAATAGATGGCACCATAGTAGACGGTCATAATGGATTTCTAGTAGATGCCGGCGATACTGAGGATTTGGTTCGCAAAATCTCTATGATAAAAGACCTTTCGGTTTCTGAAAGGGAGAGGATTCTTCTTAATGCCCACGGGACACTAGAAGGTATGACCGAAAAAAGGGCAGCCACTGTCTACCTGTCTTTCATAGAGGATGTTCTGACAAGGGATGAAGGAAATGATAAATGACATAGCGATTTCTGTTATTGTTCCGGCATACAATGCGGGGAATCATATTACTAGAAGCCTTGAATCTTTACTTTGTCAGACCTTCACGAGTTTTGAGATTATTGTGGTGGATGACGGTTCGACTGACGATACGTCATCTGTCGTGGAAAGCATTCTTGCAAGGAGCACTTTGAAATCTACACTTCTTCACCAGAGGCACGGAGGTGTAAGCAGGGCAAGGAATTTTGGCCTTGAGAAGGCAGTGGGTCGATATATTTACTTTCTGGATTCAGACGATTATATTGATAAATCATCACTCGAAAAACTACTCAATGCTGCTTTTAACTCTGGCTCAGATTGTGTGATGTGCGGGCTGACGAAGGTCGACGAAACGGGAAAGGTCTACTGGTGTTCCAACAGGTGTGGCTTCCCGAACGAGGAGTCTATCTCAGCCGATGAGCTGTTTCCTTTGCTTGTGAGAAACACAGTATATTTTAGAGTTGGGAGCGTCCTCTTCGACAAGGGCACTGCGGTAACCAATGAGCTTCATTTCACCAATGGGTGTACCAACGGCGAGGATACGGAATTCTTCCTCAAGATGTTCTTCCATTCCAGAAAGGTGTCTTTTGTAGATGAGGAGCTTCTCAATATTCACGCGATGAAAGGCACGGCCTCAAGAAGGGCCTCCCTGAAGCTTTTCCATTCTGTGGGATCGCTGAGGCGACTGCATAAGTATCTTCTGCAGCACGGTGTGGATGATGAGACGGCACAGTATCTTGAACACCGAAGAATTCCTCAGACCTACGTACAGATTATCAGGTATCTAGCTAGAATGGGGATTGGTTTTAGGAACTATCTGGCAATTGCCAGACACGGCCAGATTAGAGCGCAGATAAAGAAATTCGAAAGGCTTGGCGAAGATAGAAGCGACAGAAGTGCTGAACTGGAGGTCAAGGTACTACTCAGGTTTCCCGTTATGTTTTATCTTTATGCCAGGCTCTTCCGTTGAGTCAATGAGATTTCCATTAAGAGGCTTACAGGTATAACTAATCCAGATATGCTTTTAAAATTGTTATGGATGGAAAGAATCAAAGGTGATTCGTCTTGAAAAAGGAAATTCAAACAGTCGCAGCAGGCTCCTTGTATATAACGATATTCACGCTGCTATCAAAGGGACTGGGGTTCTTTAGAGAGGTTCTTACCGCAAATCTCTTTGGTACCTCATGGCAGATGGATGCAGTGGTAATTGCGCTTTCTCCCGCCAGAATCATTACAAGTATTATATCCGCAGGGTTGATTTCGGTTTTCGTTCCACAGTATATAAAGATTAGGAAGAGAGATACAGAAGATTCTCGAAGATTTGTCTGGTCGGTTCTTGTGACGTTTGGAATCGTCTATGCGGCATTCGGTGGATTTCTGCTACTCTTACCTTCCTTTTTCGTGAAGATATTCGCTCCCGGGTTTTCAAGCGAAGTTCTTGAATATGCCTCAGATGCTCTCAAACTCCTTTCAATATTTCCTTTGATAAGCGGTTTGCAGCAGCTCCTTTCCGGACTGCTGAAGGCAGAGCGACAGTTCCTCCAGTATTCCGTCGCTCAGCTGATCTTCAACGTATTCGCAATCCCACTGATTTTCTTCCTTTCTCCTTATTTGAACGAGATCTCGATCGCATATGGATGGATAGTCGGAAATGCACTTGTTACGGTGATCATGTTTCTATACTCGAGTAAATTCATCTCGGCTTCCAAGAGGATCTTCTCTGAAGATCTTAGGTTCATCCTGTATTTGGCTGCTCCGCTTGTTATTTCCAGTGGTCTAGGTCAAGTAAGCACTATAGTGGATAAGGCATTCCTTTCGCTCCTGCCTCCGGGACAGATATCCGGTCTTCATTACGCAGATACTCTTCTGGGAATCGTTTCGAGCGTATTCATCATAAGCTTTTTGGAGACCACACGTACGGAGTTGTCGGAGTTTGTCGCAAACGACGATGTTCGCAATGTTCAGCTTCGAATGAGAAAGACGGCAAAGACATCGCTCTCAATCGCAATACCGATTGTTTTTTGGATCGCACTTATGGGCGAGCCTCTCGTCCGGCTTGTTTTCGAGCATGGGGAGTTCACTTCGGAATCAACGACTGTTGTCGCGATTGCAATAATCGGTTACACTGCCAGGATTATCTTCCAACCGCTAGGCTTTTTGGCAAGACAGTTCTTCATATCACACGGGAGAGTAAGATTCATGGTGTATCTCACATTCTTCGGGATTGGCCTGAATTTCTTCTTTGATTGGATTCTTCTTGAACCGTTCGGTATTGGCGGAATCACGGCGAGTACATCGCTTGTTACCCTTATATCTACGGCAATATGGGTGTATCTCGTAAAGAGAAAGGGGGTCTCCTTCGTTCCGTGGAAGACCATAGTCATGCTTCTTGGTCTCTCAACTGCGATTGTACTTATCTCGCTTGTAATAAGAAATATAGCGAGTGAAACGCTTTTCCTTATAGTTGGAAACTGTTCCTTCTTTGCACTTACGCTGTGGGCGACAAGAGATATAATCAAATATATACTTCGTAGATTAATCCCTAGGTTCTTCTCCTGAAGACTTTTCGAGAGGATGATCGAAAAGTTGAAAGAGAGACAGTAGTTGTAATACTTAACTGGAATAACGCCGACATGACAATTAAGCTGCTCAACAACATAAGGGATGTCGGTGAAAACTGTGATGTCATCGTTGTCGACAACAATTCCTCTGTCGAGGAAAGAGACGCGTTACAAAAGTACTTCTGTCGTGAAGGTTATCCATGCTATTCAGAGGGCGAGATTGACCATATTTCCGAGAGGCAGGATAACCTGCTGCTGCTTCTCAATGACAACTACGGATACGCAAAAGGCAATAGCTTCGGGCTGCGGTTGGCATCAAGACTGAAATATGAATATGCCGTGATCTCGAATAACGATATAGAGATTGTCTCTCCAATAATTGATAACCTGAAGGGAGTTCTCGAGTCTCATCGAAACGTAGCCGTTGTCGGTCCTAGGGTCTGCGCGCCAGGGAAAAACAATGGCCCGTTTGACAAACTCGGCATGCGTCTAATGTTCTGGAGGCCTGCAT
The DNA here is from genome assembly GCF_003666285.1 of Mesotoga sp. HF07.pep.5.2.highcov. Classification (NCBI taxonomy): domain Bacteria; kingdom Thermotogati; phylum Thermotogota; class Thermotogae; order Kosmotogales; family Kosmotogaceae; genus Mesotoga; species Mesotoga sp. HF07.pep.5.2.highcov. The sequence goes on from NZ_JFHJ01000695.1 coordinate 9,628, forward strand.
TCTATCCTTTTCACTGGTTGACTTTTCACATAAGTAGATTATTCCGACTGAACCAACCAGGATTGAAAGAGATTGAAGAGGAGGAGTTGTCCTTTCCCTATTGCGTCAGCGGCTCATTCATGATGGCCAGAATTTCTGCTCTTGAGGAAGTTGATTATTTCGATGAAAACACGTTTCTCTACTCCTAGGAGATGATTCTCGCCGAGAAGCTTCTTCAGAAAGGCCTACGTATGGCATACCTTCCTGCAAAAGAAGTTAAGCATCAACATGGTGCATCTACGGCTCAATTAGACTCAGATTTAGCAAAACTTGAATTCGAGTCACGTCTGTACTATTTCGGACGCTACAGAGGTTACGGTAAAGTAAGGATCGCGATGTTGAAAGTTGCTTCCTGGATCTACAAAAAGATCTGGTTCCCGCTCTTTCAGACATCAAAGAAGAAACTGAGAGGAGTCAGAGAATGAAGGGTATAATTCTTGCAGGCGGTGCCGGCACAAGGCTTCAGCCGTTGACCAAGGTAATCTCCAAGCAACTTCTTCCCGTATACGACAAACCGATGGTCTATTACCCGCTCTCGGTTCTGATGCTTGCTGACATACGAGAGATACTCTTGATTTCAACTCCGCATGATCTACCGCTCTTTGAAAAGCTTCTCGGTGATGGTTCCACATTGGGCGTCTCATTCTCTTACGCAGTGCAAGAGACTCCTAGGGGGCTTGCCGATGCATTCCTAATTGGCGAGGAGTTCATCGGATCTGAAACCGTTTCCCTGATACTGGGAGACAATATCTTCTATGGCCAGGGCCTGTCGGGCATTCTGAAGAGGGCTTCATCAATCGATGAAGGAGCCTGATCTTCGGTTACTATGTGAAGGATCCAAGAGCATACGGAGTGGTTGAGATAGATGAAAAGGGAAATGCGGTATCTATAGAGGAAAAACCTAAGAACCCAAAATCCCATTACGCGGTTCCCGGGCTTTATTTCTATGATAATCATGTAGTGAAAATTGCAAAGAGTCTTTCTCCTTCTGCGAGAGGAGAGCTGGAGATTACAGATGTGAACGTTCAATACATGAATTCAGGCAAACTCAAAGTCGAGACACTTGGAAGAGGTTTTGCCTGGCTCGATACCGGAACGCACGAAAGCCTTCTCGAAGCTGCAAGCTTTGTGGAGACAATTCAGAAGTGTCAGGGTTTCTATATAGCATGTATAGAGGAAATTGCTTTCAGAAAGGGCTTCATTGACAGAAAGCAGCTAGCTCTTCTTGCAGAATCTTACAATAACTCCAGTTACGGACGGTACCTTTTGGATCTACTGGAGAATGAATCGTGAGACTCAAAATCGCATTTGTCACTTCAAACGATCCTACCAGTATTACATCCTGGTCCGGTACTTCAAGCCACATGTACACAGGTCTGAAATCCTTCGCAGAAGTAGAACCTATCTGTCCTAGTCTGAGCAAATTCCAGAGACTTTACCTTCGTAAATGGAGCTTATTGGAAAGGCTTACGGGAAAGAGATTTCTTTCCAAACACAGTATATCTTACTCTCGTTTTTGCTCACGATACGTCCAGAGAAAACTCGGAGATGGAAAGTTCGACCTTGTTTTTGCGCCTGCTGCAAGCGCTGAGATCGCTTTTCTTAAGACCAGTCTACCGGTGATCTATCTCTCCGACGCAACATTTAACCTGATGGTCGATTATTATGAGAGATTCTCGAATCTTTCAAGAACTTCGGTTAAAGCTGGGAATCTCATTGAGAAGAGAGCTCTTTCACTCGCAAAGAGAATAATAGTCTCTTCTCACTGGGCAGAGAACTCTATCCTGAAAGACTATTTAGTACCCTCTGATAAGGTTACTGTGATACCATTTGGTCCGAACATCACTACCGCCACACATAGAGAGAGCGGTCGCTCAAGAAGTTTGAAGCAGCCAATAAGATTGCTCTTCGTCGGCGTCGACTGGAAGAGGAAGGGCGGAGAGACTGCATACATCGTTATGAAAGAACTAAACAGCAGGGGAGTAGAGACTTACCTAACTGTTTGCGGTTGTGTTCCTCCAAAAGAATTTGATGACAAGAGAATGAACGTAATACCCTTTCTTGACAAGTCGAAAAGAGATGAACTCGATACCTTCTACAAACTCTTCGAGGAGGCAAGCTTTTTCATCCTCCCCACAAGAGCGGAATGCTTTGGAATGGTGTTAGGAGAAGCGGCTTCCTTCGGTCTTCCGGCCCTTGCTACCAGAACCGGTGGGGTGGGAGAAGTGGTTAATGATGGTGTCTCGGGTTTTCTCTTTGATTCTCCCGATAACCACCTTGAGTACGTGGAGAAGATTCAATCACTACTGGAAGATGATCATACGTATTCACGTTTGTGTGAAGGCGCGTTGAATAGATCCGCTAATGTGCTTAACTGGAAAGTGTGGACTGAAAGAGTTCAATCCCTCGTCAGCGATTTGGTTTCATCGAAGGGCTAATCACAGACTAGCGCGATGCTTGATTGGTCAAGGAGGTAATGATGTCAAAATTCAAGATAACCGAAACGTCATTCGAGGGTCTCTATTTGATACAACCTTCTGTTTTCAATGACCGGAGAGGAATGTTTAGAGAAACTTACAATAAGAAAGAATTCGAAGAACTGGGTATTCCGGAGATGTTCGTCCAAGACAATCATTCGCGATCGAAGAAGGGTACTCTAAGGGGACTTCACTATCAGGTGAGGAAGCCGCAGGCCAAACTTATCACAGTCACTAGGGGAAGCGTCTTCGACGTAGCCGTTGATCTGAGAAAAGGTTCCGATACTTTTGGGAAGTGGTTTGGTGCTGTTCTGAGTCAGGAGAACGCGCTAGAAATATTCATTCCTGAAGGCTTTGCACATGGTTTTCTTGCACTTTTCGACACGGATTTCTTGTACAAGTGTTCGACGTTTTATGATCCCCAGGACGAAGCCGGAATTATTTGGAATGACAGATAAATCAGTGTCAAATGGCCGCTTGAAGAATACGGAATAAAAGAGCCTTTATTGTCTGAAAAGGATAAGAAGTGGCCGATGTTGAAAGAACTGTAGCTTGGCAGATTTGAGGATTAGCAGAATTAGCGCGTAGCATGTGGCTCGTTGCTCGTGGTCGAGTCTTTTTTATGGAACTTGCGACGAGCTACGTGCTACCAGCTACGAGTTCAATAAGCGGATCTGCCAATCCGGCTAATCTGCTAAACTACATAAGTGAGGTGTGTATGAAACTTCTAATAACCGGAGCCAACGGACAACTCGGACAGGATCTACAAAAAGAATGTAAGCGGCGAGGTATTCAATATATTGCTACGGACTATTTAGAAGGTAGCACGTTGCACGAAGCACCTGGAGCAGATGACTCTTGCGACGTGTCACGTGGCACGACCTACGAGCCAAATGCAAATCAGCCAATCTGCCAATCTGCTAATCAACTGCTTCACCTAGACATTACCGATCTTAAATCTGTGAGAGTAGCTGCCTCACAAACGAATCCTGACGCAATAATCAACTGTGCTGCATACAACGCAGTGGATAAGGCAGAAGAAGACTGGGAAAATGCATTTTTGGTCAACGCTATCGGTCCAAAGAACCTCGCGATAGCCGCAAACGAAAGAGGAATTCCTCTCATGCATTTCAGCACAGACTATGTTTTTGACGGAAAGAAGGGAAATTCTTACTTCGTATGGGATGAGCCAAAGCCATTATCGAAATATGGACAAAGCAAGCTATATGGTGAGCAGCTCGTTTCGCTCTTATCCAATCGTATCTTCATTGTCAGATTAAGCTGGGTTTTCGGCGCCGGGAACACGAACTTTGTCAAGAAAATCCTCGAATGGTCGAAAGGGAAGAATGAACTAAAGATTGTAGATGATCAGATATCCTCTCCGGCTTATACTGTCGATCTTTCCAGCGCGATCCTCGATCTTCTCGAAACCAAAGCTTATGGAATATACCACATGGCCAACACTGGATACTGCAGCAGATATGAATGGGCAAAATACATACTCGAGCTCACAAGATGGAAGGGAAAGATTGTCCCGGTTAAGAGCAGCGACTTCAAAACGGCGGCACAGAGACCGGAATTCTCTGCCATGAATACTTTCCCGCTAAAGGAAACGATTGGATACGAACTGCCAGACTGGAAAGGCGCGACTAAGAGATTTCTAAAAGACTTGGGGGTAATTGAATGACTCTTCTTGTTACAGGTGTCGCTGGTTTTATAGGGAGCAACTTCGTATATTACTATCTTCGCAAACACCCTGAGAGAAAGATTATCGGTCTGGATAATCTGACTTATGCAGGAAATCTGGACAATCTTTCAGGATTAACTGAAGAAGAGAGAAAGAGATTCACCTTCATAAAAGGCGACATTTGCGATACCGAACTTGTTGAAAGCATCTTTAACGAACAAGACATAGATGGAGTAATAAACTTCGCAGCCGAATCTCATGTGGATAGATCGATCCACGATCCGCAAGTATTCCTGAAGACGAACATACTCGGAACACAGGTTCTTCTCGATGCCGCAAAAAAGCACTGGAGAGGTGAAAACGGCTGGAAATGCATAGATCTTACTAAACATGAGTCAGAAACAGATAGATCAATCTCAGCCAATCTGCAACGCTGCAAACCTGCCAAGTTTCTTCAGATTTCAACCGACGAAGTCTATGGAGCTCTCGGACCCACAGGATACTTCACGGAGAAGACGCCTCTGGACCCTCACAGTCCGTATTCTGCATCTAAAGCTTCGGCCGATCTGATAGTAAAAGCGTACTACGATACTTATGGACTGCCCGTCAACATAACCAGATGCTCGAATAACTATGGGCCTTACCAGTTTCCAGAAAAGTTAATACCCCTCATGATTAATAACGCACTAAACCACAAACCTCTTCCGGTCTATGGAGACGGCAGACAGATAAGGGACTGGCTATATGTTGAAGACCACTGCAGGGCAATTGATTTGGTTTTCGAGAATGGTGAGTCTGGGGAAGTCTATAATATAGGCGGCCACAACGAGAGGGAGAACATCTACATTGTGGAGAAAATAATCGAAATACTTAGAAAAAAGACTGGCGATTTGGAAATAAATGAATCACTCATAAAACACGTGACCGACAGACTCGGCCACGACAGAAGATATGGCATAGATCCTACTAAGATAACTGAGGAACTGGGATGGAAACCAGATATCATGTTCGATGAAGGAATAGAGCTAACCATAAACTGGTATTTGAAGAACAGAGGATGGGTTGAAAGCGTTATCTCAGGAGAGTATCTTGAATTCTATAGCAAGAACTACGATCTTCAGTGATTTTCATCCAGTTTTAGTCTGCACATGGATATCATAACTCAATGATAGGCGAGTCTCAAATTTCCTCTGCAATTCATTAATCGATATTCAGAGCAATGACTTTCGAGACAATTGCAGGGCAGAAATTACTGTGTTATCATTCACTCAGTGAGTGATTATCTTTTAGGGAGATGTTGCCGTGTATCAGGAACTTGGGAGTTTCTTCAATCCTTCTCCAGAGATGAGAGAGCTGAGTATACTGAAAGCCATAGCCGAAAACCCTTCGATTTCTCAGGAACGCCTCTCAAGGGAAATCGGGATCGTCCCTTCCATGGTTCACAGATATCTCGATGATTTTGAAAAGACAGGCCTAATAAAGAAGACAGGAGAAAACAGACGGACAATGAGCTATGTACTGCAAGGTGAGGGAAGAAATAGGCTGCAGTACCTTACCGTGGCCTATCTTTCTGATGTGGCGAAGATCTACGCTCAATCGAGGAGTGTTTTCGGAGAAGTTCTAGACTTCATTGGCATGAATGGATTGGACAGGGTATATCTTTACGGGGCAGGTATCGTTGGGAAAATGCTTTCAACAATCTTGCTTTTCGAGAGGATAGAAGTTGTTGGCTTTATTGACGATTCGGCTATCAAGAAGGGAAAGGAAGTTAGCGGTGTGCCAGTATTCGATCCTGACCAAGTGATAGAAACCGATTACGATGCGATTATTGTGGCCTCTTTTGCTCACGCATCTTCGATAATTAGCAGAGCGGAAGCAAAAGGTTTCCAGAGACTCTATGTATTTGAGATCTCTGAAAACGGCAGCGTTTCTCTAAAGAAGCATAAACAGAATGGAGGTTTTGGAAATGACTGAGGAGAGAATTTTGGATGAGAGCGCAAAGGTAGGAATAATTGGAATGGGTTATGTTGGGCTTCCTCTTGCAGTGGAGGTAGCAAAGGCAGGCTTTGATGTCACAGGCTTTGAGATAAGTCACGAAAGAGTCGAACTCCTTAATAGCGGCAAAAACTATATAGCGATGTAGATGATGCCGAACTGGAAAGCCTCGTCACTGGCGGAAAGCTTCGTGGAAGTCTAGATTTCGAGGAAATTGCTTCCTGTGACATTGTTATAGTGTGCGTTCCAACTCCTCTTGATGTCTTCAAGCAACCTGATCTTTCATATATTATCAATGCTTCACGAGAAATTTCGAAATATATGAAATCCGGATCGTTAGTTGTTCTAGAATCCACTACTTTCCCAGGTACGACTGAAGACATAATGAAGCCAATATTGGAAGAAACCGGGAAAACTTCCGGAGAGGATTTCTTCCTCGCATTCAGTCCCGAAAGGGTGGATCCAGGTAACCAGAACTTCAAAACTGGAAATACTCCGAAAGTTGTCGGTGGTTGCGGCGAAAAGTCAACCTCCCTGGCAAAAGCCTTTTACAGTAAAGTTCTCAAAGCTCCGATCTTCGTTGTCAACTCCCCGAAAGAGGCAGAGATGACGAAAATCCTTGAGAATACTTTTAGAATAGTAAACATTGCATTGGCAAACGAAATGGCGATTGTTGCCGAGAGAATGGGGATAAACATATGGCAGGTAGTTGATGCGGCTTCAACGAAGCCCTTTGGCTTCATGCCCTTTTACCCGGGCCCTGGAGTAGGAGGCCACTGCATTCCGATCGATCCATTCTACTTGACCTACATCGCGAGAAAGTATGACTATCACACGAGACTGATAGAGCTAGCGGGAGAAATAAATAATTCGATGCCAGACTATGTTGTTGAAAGGCTAATGAAACTACTCAACGCTCACAAGAAGTGCCTTAATGGTTCGAAAATCATTCTCGTCGGGCTGGCATATAAGAGTGATATCTCTGATCTTAGAGAAAGCCCCGCTCTGGATGTTCTCAGAATTCTTGAAGAGAACGGAGCCATTGTAGATATTGTAGATCCTTACATTGGGCAGTTCGAGTGGCGAAGTGCGAAGAGGAAGACTTCAGAACTGACACGAGACCTTATTACCAATTCAGACGCGGTAATAATAACAACCGCTCATATGAAGAACGTGAACTACGAACTGATCGTTGATAACGCTCCTCTAATCCTAGATACTAGGAGCGTCTTGAGGAAGCTCAGTCTGGACAGCAAAAACAATGTGAATCTTCTGTAGTCAATCATTGGCAGAGCAAGGCATTCTTCGGACCGGGTCAATGAATTGGGCGGTGTTCTACTTGCGTAATTAGCGCTTATTACGAATGACAATTCTGGAATGACGGCGTTTGGCCATTTCGAAAACGTCAAGTATCGTTGTCCTGAACCTGTTTCAGCACATCGATCCAAAAAGCTACTATACGCTGAAATATCCTCTTGCCAGGAAACGGTGGTCGCCGTAAAGAAACGTCCTTGGTTCTTCGTCCAAGACCGTGGACCCGTCCTTCGAAAGATCCGAAGCGGAAGTGATGCTACTATAAAACATTAGACGCAAGGCTGGGCCAGAACATTTCAAGAAGTGATGCTGGGAAGAGCATCCCAGGAAGTGATGCCCGGAGGAACATCCGGGGAAGTGAGGCTGCTTCGCAGGAAGCCTGTCAGGTCAACCGTCATCGGTTCTCCGTCCGCCGATTAGAACGAAAAGCCTGGTCTAGGGTTTGGAAAGAGGAGATCCCGTGCAGACCCATCACGGGATGACAGTTTAGGATTTCTGCTAGGGACCCAAACAGAATCCCTGAGCAGGAGCCCCCAAACAGGAGCTCTTTTGGGTCAGGCTCATTGTGGCAGGATACTCTCCCTTCACGTCATCCTGACAATGCTCCTGGTCAGGATCACGGTCCTTCGCGAGAAATGGAACGTTAGGAGCATCTGGGAGCCAGTGTGCTTCGCACGCCAGTCACCTTCGGTGGCTAGGATCGGGTTACAGAGTGCAGGTTAGTAAGATCGGGTTGACAAAAGCGGGTCATCAGAACCGGGTTTTGAAGAGCAAGATCCCGTGCAGAAGCATCACGGGATGACAAAGCGAGTAGATTCAGGGCAAGCTTAAGGGGTGATACCACTTCACGTCATCCTGACAATGCTTCTGGTCAGGATCTGGGCTTTTGGGTTTTACGAAGCATGCACGCGAAAAATGGGACCTTAGGAACATCTCGGAGCCAGTGTGCTTCGCACGCCAGTCACCTTCGGTGGCCAGTCTCGCCATCGGCGAGGCCAGTTCCGGCTAAGCCGGGAGAAGAGCGGTGGCTAGGATCGGGTTACAGAGTGCGGGTTAGTAAGATCGGGTTGATAAAAGCGGGTTGTCAGAAACAAGTTTTGAAGAGCGAGATCCCGTGCAGGTGCATCACGGGATGACAGAAGGTGAGCTCATCAGGGCAGGCTCTACGGGGTGACAACCCCTTCTCAGGTCAACCATCAAGGGTCCACCGTCCCCCGATAAGAACATATTTTAGTCGAAAGACGCAATGCCAGCGGAGAAAAAGCCGGGACGCAAACCACTGGAGAACATCAGTGGCCGCAAGGCTGCCTTCGGCAGGAGGCCTTCGAGACTTTTGCCCTAATGAAACCACTTGAGATCCAATTTCGTTTCAGGCAAAGAGGTCGTCTAAGGTCACCAGGTAAACACTTGCATCTCTTGCAGCTAGTTCTTCCAGATCTGCAGTAAATCCTCTCTTGGAAAAGATCACGAATATCCTGTCTTGACAAGCGATAAGCGATCCCTTTTCTCTTAATCTCTCAAGTTCGCCTACGCCGACTCTAGCGTTTGTCCACTTGCATTCACCGATTATTACTTGACTATCTCCGAGACCAAGAAGGTCAATTTCCTCTTCCTTCTTCTTTGCCGGGTTGTTTCCCCACCATTTTCCCAACTTCGTGATCCTGAAGGGAAGTTCTCCCCTGACACTCTTGTGCGATAAATATTCCCTGCATATGTTTTCGAAAGCTAGACCTAGATACTTGTTGAGTCCGTCGGCGATCTTCTTGTTCAGAAGCTCTTCTGTCATACCGGTTTCGATAAGGGAGAGGTTAGGAAACACAAAGGTGTACCAGAATTTAAAAAGGTTGTCTCTGATATAGTAGATCGCCTTCCGTGAAGTGTTCTTCTCTGTAACGGGCACTTCTCGTCCCAATATATTCAAGTTCAGCAGTGTAGCTATGTACTTTGCAGTCTTATCATTAGGCTCTCCTATCCTTGTGCTTATCTCGTTCAGGCGACAAGCACCTTGCGCAATTGATTCAATTATTGTGTTGTAGAGGGAGGGTTCGCGCAGTTCCTGTCTCAACAAGAATCTCGGCTCGGCATAAAGATACGCCGATGTATCGAGAAAGTTGTTTGCAATATTCTCTTTATATGGAAGATGCTGGTTCCACTTCTGCAGATACTGCGGGATGCCCCCCAAAATTCCATACGCGATAATTTTTTCTTCGTTGCTCAGTTCCGGAAAGAACAGCGAGGCTTCGCGATAGGTGAATGGCTCGACTCTCATCTGAGCAGTTCTTCTTCCAAACAAGGGGCTCCTACTGCCCAACACTTCACTCTCCATGAAACTCACAGATGAACCGCAAAGAACTAAATAGAGCCTTGTTTCAAGTAGCTCATGATCTATTAGGCGCTGTAAAACTGACGGGAAATAGCTACTAGCATTCGCCAAATATGGGTACTCATCTATTACTAGGAGAAGACGCTTTTCTTTTGTTTGGGACGCAACGAACCTAATCGCCTTCTCCCATGACTCAAAAGAAGATAATGTGTCTTTCTGGCCGAAGTGCTCTAGAACGACTTCCGAAAAGTTTCGCAGCATCATTTTCTCGTTGACCTCATCGCAGACAAAGAAGATGCTTTCCATCTCTTTAGAGAACTCTTTCAGAAGAGTGGTCTTACCGACTCTTCGACGTCCATAAACAACGGCCATCTCGAACTTTCCACTGTTCTTTAGCTTCCTAAGAGAAGCAAGCTCTTTCTCTCTGTTGATGAACATTTAACAACCTCCAACACAATTACTAACTCGTAAGTTACTAACTCTAGAGTTAATTATATCATTATCTGTGTAGTTCTCTTGTAGGGGCGAACGGCTGTTCGCCCGAAAAAGGTCCTGGTTGGAATCTCTGCCTTTTACGCGAAAAATGGGACAGACAATAGGAGCGTTTGGGAGCCAATCTACTGACACAGGTCCGTCACTCTTTGCAGAAGTGAGGCTCGCTGGCGCGAGGAAGTGATGCCCGGAAGAACATCCGGGGAAGTGATGCTGCTTCGCAGGAAGCCTGTCAAGCAAGACGTCAACGGTTCTCCGACAAGAGTTGTAAGACGCATAGCGCCGAAGATCATCGGCGGACGCAAGGCCGGCAAATTCATCCCGGGACGCAGGGCTGGCAAAGATCATGCCAGGTCGCAATGCCCGCTTCGCGGGGAAAGAGCCGCTTGGATAAGAAACGCTGAAGGCTGTACGCTGGAAAAAGGATGATCGGGTTAATAGAGCGGGTGTGAAACAGAGGAGCGGGTTACAGAGTGCGGGTTAGAAAGATCGGGTTGACAAAAGCGGGTCATCAGAACCGGGTTTTGAAGAGCAAGATCCCGTGCAAAAGCATCGCGGGACGACAAGGTGGGTGGATTTAGGGGCAGGCGCTACTGGATGACAATTTAAGATGATTGTGCAGTTCTCTTGTAGGGGCGAACGGTTGTTCGCCCGAAAAAGATCCTGGTTGGAATCTCTGCCTTTTACGCGAAAAAGGGGACAGACCATAGGAGCCAATCAGTCCCTATTTTCGCTTACAGCATTCAGAGGTTCTTTGCATCTTTGGATTATTTTCACACCATGGCTGAACTTGTGCATCGACGCCCGACAGGCGAAGATCAAGTTCGGAAGTCATTTCAGTTTTCCTCAGTCTGAAGTATTTCACGTATCCCCGCTCTTAGAGAAGGTAAGTCACTTACAATGACCGCCCACACTATGTCATAGTTGACACCTGAGTAGTCGTGAATCAGTCGGTCTCTTGTTCCAGCTATTGCTCTCCACGGAATATCGCTGTGGGCTAGTCTGAAGCTATATGGGAGTTGTTTTGCTGCTTCTCCTATTATCTCAATGTTTCTGATTACTGCATCCTGTGTCTTCAAATCTGACATAAATTCATCATATGACATGTTGTCTGCATAGGCTGTGATTCGATCTATGCTGTCGACTATATCCTCAAGGATCTCAGTAGTTTCTCTCTTAGACATATTTTATCGACTGCTCAATATCCTGCCTAATTCTGGCGTTTCGTATGCTTTTTAATCCAAGAGGAGTTAGTAAATCAACCTTCTTTCGTACGATGCGTTCAAGCTGCTCCGCGAGCTCCACAAATTCTAAACCAGGCACCCTATCAAACTCTATGTAGATATCTACGTCGCTGTCGTCATTCTGATTTCCTTTCACATACGAGCCAAAAACCCCTATCTTCGAAACAGAAAAACGATCTTTTAGTTCGGGAAGGCTTTTACGCAATGCTTCTATAACGTTTTCTAGGTCTTGCATAATATCACCTCACGGGAATTCTATCACACCCGTTAGAATGGTTGAGTAAAACTGGCAGAGTTCATGCCAGGCAAAAATGCTGTCTCCGCATTAAGTGATGCCCGGAGGAACATCCGGGCAACTGATGCTGTCGCTTACGCTCCAGGAGGATTAAACAAAAGAGAGAAGTTCGAGAACTTGATTCCTTTTAAGAGAGCCGCAGAATGATAGCGTTTGGTAATTCTGTAAGGCTTACAATTCATCATCTTAACTTGATTCAGCATCTTGGTCCTACTTTGTAACTCTTCAAACTTCGTTTGTTTTCCACAGCGCCATCGGGGTGGAATCTTATTCTTTCAACAATTTCCTTATCATCGAATAGCAGCCCAGGATCATAGTCATGCTTCCTAAACCTATCTATGAAATCTCTCTCTTCTATTGTGAAAACAAGTAGTTCTGAAAGGAATTTCTCAACCTTACTGAGCATTTCATCAAGATCAATTTTCTCTTCTTTCCGAAGCACCGGGAGAAGTTCGGTGCGTATTCGGTACTTAGTAATGCTTTTGAGCCTGTCAAAATCGAAGCTTTCAGGAATACCAGTACTTCCTATCGAAAAATAGAAGAGGGTGCACTTTCTAAGTAGTTCTATCTCTCTTTCATTCAAAGAGAGAAGAGAGATCATTTTGCTGACATCATAGAGATCACGAGCTGCTCCTCTTGTGAGAAGTGCAACTATTTTGCTTGAAAGTATTTCGATAGAACTTACACACCGACTTCTTATTTCTTGAATGATTCCAGGAATCGCAGTTTTTCTGACTTCCAAAGGTAATACATGAGCTCTCATTGAAAAGTTGATCTCGATCTTTATATTATCTTTTGCTCCTCCTGAATTAGTGTATTCGAAAACGTGTGATTCGAGAGAATAGTGACGCTTCGATTTGTCACTATGTCTATAACCGTTCGCGTCCATGAAAAGAGTAATCTTATCTGTAATGACGGTCCTATCTTCAATCATGATTTCCCTAGATATGCTTCTGCAGTAGTCAAGGTCAATATCAACTGATAGCCTTGGAAGCTGAATGATCATTAAGTTGATTGCCGTTCCGCCTTTCAAAGCGAAAGAATCGAATAGAAGCGTATCCGATTCTATGAATTGAAGTACCTCAACTAATCTCAATGTTTTCTCATATGTATCACGGACAAATCCAAGTTCCGAAGCTAGCTGCCCGATAGTTTGTTTATCGTATCTCACCTGTATCTTCTACTCCTTTCGAGACTATTGCCAAAAGATCTTCCGGGACAAGGAGCTTCCATCTTGAATCGTAAGTTGGTGATTCAAAGCGTATTGCGTTATAGAAGTATCTAACACTCTTGCCTTTCTCGTGTTCACATAGCTCGAAAAAACCTTCTGATAGGCGAAACTTTTCTTGAAAATGACTCAGTATGTATCCGGTCTTCTGATAAAGAAATCTCTTATTATATTGACCCAAATACGATATCAATCTACTTTCACGGAGCGAGGGAAGAGCGTCTAAACAATTGAGAAGTTCCTCTAGACCACCAATTCTCTCAAAGTCATTGATGCTGTCTAGAGTAGTTCTCTCCACGTCTGTTGTCCTAACCCCATCTGGATTAATAACAACTCCCTCATATATTCGCGGAGAAATGAAACGATATCTCACATCATCATAGGAAAACTCAGCGAACTTCGTTTCTGCGCTCACATATACCTCATAATATACTTGGTTGGCATACCCGTAATATTCAAAAGCAGAATGATGCGTAATATAAGACCGTGGCTTGATCTTCGATGCGATTCTATAGCGCCCAGCCATTGCCTGTCCCGTCTCTAAGCTTTTCGTCACATATAGGTTTCGCTTCACCTGATCAATCAAGCCACGCCTCTTGTAGTTCTGTAGGAGTGAATCGGCTGTTTCGCTCTTTCCCACAAGTTTCTCGACATCGCTCTTTGTGAAAACTCCCAGTCTCGCCAGTTGCTCGTAGTATTTCAAATCAATCACCTTCACTGTTTTAATTCTAGCACATTACTGGTGCTTTCTTCATATTTACGAGCCCAGAATAAAGCATGTCTGGGATTCCGATTTCGTATTCCTTTACCCATGTTTAAATGACAGACAGCTTATACTAGACCTATAAGGGTTTACCGTCTGCCTGATGAATCAAACTGAAAAAGAACAAGCCACCTAAAACAGGCTAGTTACTCTTTGCAGAAGTGAGGCTCGCTGGCGCGAGGAAGTGATGCCGGGAAGAGCATCCCAGGAAGTGATGCCCGGAAGAACATCCGGGGAAGTGATGCTGCTTCGCAGGAAGCCTGTCAAGTAAAACGTCAACGGTTCTCCGACCAGAACGAAAAGCCAGATCTACGGTTTATGAAGAACGAGATCCCGTGCAGACCCCCTGAACAGGCCCTTTTCAGGGCAGGCTCTACGGGATGACAACCTAAGATGATTGTGCAGTTCTCTTGTAGGG
>NZ_JFHJ01000437.1:0-1185 GCF_003666285.1 Mesotoga sp. HF07.pep.5.2.highcov
ACTTGATCATGTAAACTGCCATGATGGCAAGCAGTATGAAGGGTGGATACTTGAAGGTGAGATCAAAGATCGACCTGAAGGTTTCGAAATTAGCAACACTTTCTCCGATCAATTTGTAGCTTTCTACGCCGGAAGAGTCCAGTACCGAACGCAGTTCCGGGATCATCATGTCACTTTTCAGCTCGTTCCCCTCTGCTATGGTAATCATGATCGCATAGTACCTGCCATCGGAAGAAACGATCAGATTGCTGTAAACGGGATCCGTGAGCAGTTCTTCATTAAGAACCAGTCGGCCCTCATCTTCATAAACGTAGCTTCCCGATGGAATACTCATCGTAAAAAGATTGAAGCTTCCCAGCTTAACGGCCTCGGTGGGAGACAAAGCGGATTTCACCCAGTCAAGAGAATTGATCTTCTCGGTGACGCTTTTCAAGAGCTCCAAAGAGGTTTGAGAAGCTTCAAGAATCAAAACTATCGATCCGGTATCGCCGAAAACTTCCGCGATCTTGTTGAACGCCTCAAGCTCCGAATCGTCGTCGCTCAAAAAGGCAGCAGGCGAGGGGTCAAAGCTAAACCCGTTTATTCCGGACAACAGAATCACGACTACTACGGCCAATATGATAAAGGATATCGCTCTTCTCATATTCACACCTCATGAACTCAGCCCATTATATCATCTGACTTTACGATTCATCGCCTATGTAGAGATTGAACGCCTCGCAGATGAATTGGAATCGTAACGTAATTTGAAATGCTTTGACTCTTGTCGTAAAATTGGGGCGTGTGAACAATCTGGCCGACACTTAGCAGTAGAGTCTGGAGGGATCCAAATGATCAGCTGTAAAAAGCTTACCAAGGTCTTCGACAAAGACCCTGTAGTGAATGAGATAGATCTGTCTATTAGTTCAGGGGAGATATACGGCTTTCTTGGACCGAACGGGGCCGGAAAAACTACTACCATAAGAATGTTGACGGGCACTTTGAAACCCACATCTGGAGAGGTGAAAATACTCGATATGGACTTTTCCAGAAACGAACTGCTTATCAAGAGCAGGATTGGCGTTGTACCCGATGAGCAAGAATCTACTCTTACTTCACGGGTGCGGAGTTTCTGGAGTTCATAATGGACGTCTTCCCTGACAAGAAGCAAGAAGCGAAGAAAAGAGTCGGGGAGCTATGCGAAGC
>NZ_JFHJ01000348.1:0-2637 GCF_003666285.1 Mesotoga sp. HF07.pep.5.2.highcov
CCAACGAAAGTGATTTCCCCGTCCTCAAATCTAACCAAAGCATCATCCACAAGAGGGTTCTTTAGATCATTTGTGAATGCCAAAACGTTAGTTACGATCATCTGGAACCACCTCTTCTTGATTCTAAATAAGATCTGATAACGTAAGTCTCGAAACTAAAGAGCTTGGGAATAATTTTGAGCCGCTTTCCAGGTTCTCGAACCACTCTGTAAAGCCATTCAAGGCCGGCTCGTTGCATCCATAAAGGAGCCCTCTTAAGATTGCCAGAAACGACGTCGAAAGATCCGCCTACGCCCATCAATATCTTTGCCTGGAGTTTCTCAGCATTCTCTGCAATCCAAAGTTCCTGTCTTGGGACACCCATCCCGACAAACAAAATATCTGCAGATGAAGCGTTTATTTCCGAAACGATTGTATCATTTTCTTCTTGCGTGAAGAAGCCACTGTGATGCCCGACAATGTCAATTAGTGGAAATCTTTGTTTTAGTTTTTCGGTTGTCTTTGTTACAACAGTCTCTTTAGATCCCAGAAGAAATATGCTCAATCCCTTTTCAGCAGAGAGTTCACAGAGCTTAAGCATCAAATCGATGCCCGGAACTCTTTCAAGGTTCCTTTTGGAAATTAGCTTAATTGCTTTCAGTACACCGCTTCCGTCAGGAACGACGTAATTCACTTTGTGTAGAGCCCTGCAATACTCCTCGTTGTGCATGTATTCGTAAGCAATCAAAGCGTTTATAGTAAGGACGTGTGATCTAACTCCCGATTGTGTTCGCTGAATGAGTTCATTTGCTACAGAAACTAGATCCTTCTCTTCCAGTTCGAAATCTAAGAATCTCAAACGAACACCTCCAAATTTCATTAAAACACGAAGAGCCACATTTTCAACGAAAAGAGGAAGGCTTAGCCTTCCTCTGGTGCCGAGGGCGGGAATCGAACCCGCACGGGGCTCTCAACCCCAGCGGATTTTGAGTCCGCCGCGTCTGCCAGTTCCACCACCTCGGCCAGCAATAAAACTTTACCATCAAAGGTTATCAGTGTCAACGAGTTTCTTTCGGATACGCCACCAGTCAGAACGGTCGGCTTTACAGCAGCCAGAACGCTTTCCTATTGTTTCAGCAATTCGCCCAGCGAGAAGCAGAACTCCGGCATTCCTGCTGCCCAGGGACCTATCTCGTATGGCTGGAAGTATACGCACAGTCTTCCTGCCTTCAGGTAGAAACCCTGGTCGGTTGTGACCCCCTTGAAATATTCCGGCCACAGGTCTTCTCGCTTTCCAATCTCTCCTGTTATCAGTTCATTCAGTCTGTCTTCAGCGGCCGCACTGTCCAAAACACTGTGAAGGGCAACAAGGCGGCATCTGTCAACAGAGATGTTATAAGTTCTTCTGGAAGCACCGGGGTGGGCCCCGCCTGTGTACTCGCTGAAGATCATGTCGATGCTAAGAATGCCATCGCTGAGATTAGCCTCATATAAAACATATATGCTGAATTTTCGGAATGGCCATTCGGAAGTTTTCGATTCTTCGTAAGCGGCCTGGGCCATTTCTTCGATCTGAGTTCTATAATCCGTAATCTCAGACTCAATAGTTGCGTTAAGATACTCTTCAAAAGGCTTGTCTTTCAAACCGCTTATTGAAGGAATCTGAATATTTATTTCGCACACTTCAGAGTCTTCGACAATGTTTTTCCCGAGAACGGATATCATGTTTCCATTGGAAAGAAAGATCTGTTCAGGAAGATCCTCGGTATAAGAAAACGCAACCGCAAGAGCGAACACCAAGTAGACTGCAATCAACAATCTTCGCATAGAAACCCCTCCTTTTAACGATCATTCATATTGTAAATGCTACAAAGGACAGAATAAGCATCTTCATACAAGAATAATACCACCGAGCTACCGCTGGGTGAGCCAAAAAAGATTGTGCAATTCTTTCTCTGATACTAATCACATCATTTTACTCAAAATGAATCAAGTAAATGGGTCTTGTGCGATTCTGTCATTGATTTCAGAGGTTCGCCATTTTCAGAGCGACTGGCTTGTTTGGAGAAGTAAGGCAGAAAAACGGTATCGCGGTGATATGATTTGTAAGGGGTTGATAGATTTGATTCCAGAGATAACCCTGGATATGGTTAGGGTAACCGAAGCGGCGGCCCTGTTTTCGAGTGTCTTCCTGGGGCGAGGTGACAAAGAAGCTGTGGATCAAAGAGCCGTTGATGCCATGAGAGGAATTCTTGATCTGCTGGACATGAAGGGTACAGTCGTTATCGGAGAGGGAGAAAAGGATCAGGCTCCGATGTTGGCTGCGGGAGAGCACGTGGGTAAGTGGAACGAAGATGATCCCGAGGTTCTTATCGCTGTCGATCCAGTCGACGGGACCAGACTAGTTGCAAATGGCCGATCGAACGCGTTGAGCGTTATTGCTGCGACTGAAGACGGAAAGATCGCTCCTCTCCCAACTTACTACGTAGACAAACTGGCCGTCGGGAAAGAACTTGCAGGGAATCTGGATATTGAAGCTACCCCGCGGGAAAACCTTCGTATTGCAGCCGCCATTCTTGGTGTCAATGTATCGGAGCTCACAGTAACGATACTAGACCGAGAGAGAAACCATCCGCTCGTGGAAGCAGTTAGAACGGT
>NZ_JFHJ01000112.1:0-1412 GCF_003666285.1 Mesotoga sp. HF07.pep.5.2.highcov
CGAAGCCTGTTCCCTGCCTTCCCTTCTAATCCTAACTACTGTCTTCTCGCCCACCAAATGTCCATTGGAATCATAAGTGAATGTGCTTTCCACTACTATGTTAACCTCCATATCTAGTTCAGAAACGTTTTCTCGAATGAGGGAATACCTCTCTGATTTTCTTCCGTCCTCATCGAAGAAGAGCGTGTTCGTAGAAACGCCAGTTTCGGTTTCAACAGAAAAGATCAGAGTTCTCTCTTCGCTGTTAATCCAGTAGCGAGTCCTCTCGAGTTCAATACCTGAATCGTCAAAGACCACAGCATCGTAGTGATCATCTTCATAGAGCACTTCAACCCTCTGGAAAACTGTACCATCTCGGTTGAAGAAGTCCTTTCTTCTCAGTCTGCCGGAGCCATCATAGAAGTATTCTATCTTCACTTCTTCAGTCTCCCTCGAGATTAGAAAACCCTTTTCATTAAAGGTCAGCGTCTCCGGATCGGAAATCAATAGTTCTGCTCCTAACTTTGCTATCTCTATCTGTACAGTATGTACATTTCCAGAAAAACCAAACTGTAAAACAGAAAGATCTTCCTCCATGAAAACGGCAAAAAGCGAGCTTAGAAGCACAAAGAAAGACAGTGCAATCACGAATACTTTTCTCATACTCTCGCCTCACTTGAAAATGGAATCTAAGACAATCATATCAAATACTGATCTAGCCGGAATGAAAAACCGGCAATACCTGCTAAGTCTCTATTAAAAGCCAGTTCTTCTGATATACTGAGAGTGATGATGAACAAGCTTCTCACGGGGTGATCACTGTGACTTTCAAAGAACTGTCTGAGCGAAGTGGTATTAGGTACGAAACAGTAAGGAACTATGTGAAAGTTCTGATAGAAGAGGGCCTTATCGATGAAGTAAACGAAGAAGTTGTCGAGATCGTCAAGAAGATGCCTGACTACACTTCTCAAGGGCTCACAGTAGTCGAAGCAGCACACAGAGCGGTTAGTGGCGAGCAAAAAGAGAGCCGCACATCTACCGAGATTCTGAAGCTTAAAGAGAGAATCACATGTCTTGAAGAAGAAAACAAATTGTTGAAGGCTGAACTTAACAAAGAAAGAGCTGCGACAAAACAGCTTGAGGAGAAAATTCAATCTCTTCAAGGTGGTCACACTAGTTCATCTGGAATAGCAGTTTACAGGGAAGAGGCAAAGACTGCTGCAGAAGCACTTAAAACCGCAATAAAATCCGCTGGAAGCGGGTTTGTTCAGTTCCTTCAGTGGTTATTTGACACAGAAGCCGAAGGAGTTGAAAGAAATCAGAAAAATAGCGAATAATGTTATCGACGTCAACAATATTCAGGAGACGCTTGGAATGTCTCCTGAATATTGTGGGTGATACTCTCTATAAACTAGAAGTCAAGCGTCGCTAGG
>NZ_JFHJ01000188.1:0-9807 GCF_003666285.1 Mesotoga sp. HF07.pep.5.2.highcov
CTGAGTACAACGGCTCCATCAGCCTGTTTTGCCATCTTCCCGTTTTCTATGACGAGCTTCTGGCCAAAGAATTCCCTTTCCCATCTCCTATAACTCACAATAACACCTCTTTTTCTCATTTCATCAAATAATTAATTATATCAGCTGAGTAAAACCCACGCAAAAAAGGAGCGGTAAACCGCTCCAGACGATTTCTACTTCTATCAACCTCTCAGCCCGAGTTTGTTTATCAGTTCGAGGTAGACTTCAGGCTTCTTGGTCTTGATGTATCTCAACATCTTTCTTCTTCTTCCGACCAACTTTAGAAGACCCCTTCTAGTATGGAAATCCTTGGGGTGTTTCTTGAGATGCTCAGTGAGATGCCTGATTCTCGCGGTGAGAATTGCGATCTGAACTTCGGTCGAACCCGAATCGTTGTCGTGAATCTGATATTCCTTTACTAGTTCTTGCTTGTTAACTTCCATGTATCTGCCTCCCAATATAATCCTCTATCCAAGAATGGGCTATGCCTCAAACCGAGAATAGGGCAAGGCAATTTTAAACCGATTAGACCTTCCTGTCAACTCCACTCAGGAAGTCTGCCACCATCTTCTTTGCAGTCGGAGTGATCGCGATCCCTCCTCTTGCCGTTTCCTTGAGTTCTTCGGGTAATCTTCTCCCAACTCTTCCGAGAGAGTCGGCAACTTCTTCAAAGGGGATGGCCGACTTAATTCCGGCAAGCGCAAGTTCTGCCGCTGTGAATGCAATGGATACACCAAACGCATTTCTTTTGACGCAGGGGATTTCAACGAAACCTCCAACGGGGTCGCACACAAGTCCCATTAGGGACTTCAACGCGAGCGCCGGGGCATTCTCAAGCGCACTGTATTCTTCGGGATGCGTAGCGTAGACTATGGCAACTGAAGCCATCGCCGTAGCGGTACCTATCTCTGCCTGGCAGCCGGACACGGCACCGGAAATCGACGCCCTTTTCCTGATCCTCTCGCCTACAGCTCCAGAAACCAACAATGCGTTTCCAAGTGTTTCAAGGTCAATATTTCTATTGAAGTGAAGAGAAAGGAGGGCTCCCGGAACGACACCACATGCACCGGCAGTAGGACACGCAACTATTTTCCCCATGCTTGCATTGTGCTCAGACATCGAGAGGGCAACTCCAACTCCTGAATAAACCAGCGGACTGAGAAACTCAGGAGCGTGATTTCTCGCCTTTTCATCGTTATCTCCGACCCAGCCAGTAAGAGATTTCTCGGGTTTTTCGAGCCTGCTGCGGTAAGAACTCATCATCTCTCCGACCAGTTCCTTTGCGGTATCTTCGGCAACTTTCGGATCATTTCCAGTACTCATCATGTACCAGTCAGACACGACTTTATGAAGCGGAGTCTTCGAGTCTCTTGCGGCTCTTACCAGGTCTTCAAACTTCATTATCATACCAGTGAATCCAGCCTTTCGAGATAGGATACTTTCTTCACGACTTCAAGCCTTTTTATTGCACTAAGCAGATACTCGTCGGGTTCATTATCCAGTTCGACTACGCATAAAGCCTCGTGCCTGAACGGGTCTACTCTTGAAAGAAAGAGATTGCTGATGTTCATATCGCTCGAAGAAATCGCCCCTACAATCTTTGAAAGAGCCCCGGGAATATCTGCGTTCAGTATCACTAGCGAGGGATACTTTCCAGTAACGTCGGTTTCAAAATCATCTATCGCAGTAATCCTTACCGAACCGCCACCAACCGATGCTCCTGTCACTGTCAAGAAGGACTCTCCGGAGCTCCCATTGATCTTAACTGTGTTTGGATGAAAGTCACCCATGTCTTCTTCTTCGAAAGTGAAATAGATGCCCTTGTCTTTCGCTATTTGGAAGGAGTCTCTTAGCATGGGATCGGATTCCTTGATCCCCATTATTCCGCCGACGAGAGCTCTATCTGAACCGTGGCCCCTGAAAGTTGCGAAGAGCGGTGAGTTGAGCACAAATCGCACTTCGTTAGGCGTTTTGGCAAAGAGTGACCGAAAGGCCCTGCCTAACCTTGCCATGCCGGCGGTATGGGAGCTCGACGGCCCCACAATTGCCGGACCAATGATGTCTAGCAGCATCTTTCTTCCTCCAATGAAAACGCGGAACCTTACAGGCCCCGCGCTACAATGATTATCAGTTAAAGATTATAGAAGGATTCCCTTCCTCTGAACTGTGCCTGTTCTCCGAGTTCTTCTTCGATTCTCAGAAGCTCGTTATACTTCGCAATTCTGTCAGTCCTTGATGCAGAACCTGTCTTTATCATGCCTGTGTTAGCGGCTACGGCAAGGTGAGAAATAAAAGTATCTTCAGTTTCTCCAGATCTGTGTGAGATTACACAGGTCATTCCGTGCTTTTGCGCATACTCGATCGTGTTGAGAGTCTCAGTGACAGAACCGATCTGGTTGAGCTTGATTAGAATAGAATTGGCCGATTTCTTCTCGATGCCTTTTTTGAGTCTCTTTATATTGGTAACGAAAAGATCGTCTCCAACAATCTGAATAGTGTCTCCAATCTCTCTCGTGAACTTTGCAAAGCTTTCCCAGTCCTCTTCGGCAAATGGGTCTTCAATTGAGATTATTGGGTATCTCTTCGTGAGATTCGAGTAGTATTCGATCAGCTGATCTGGAGTGAGCTCTTTCCCGTCGATGTTATAGAGGCCCTTGTCTTCGTTGTAGAATTCGTTCGCTGCACAATCAAGGGCAATCATGATCTCTTCTCCTGCCTTGTAACCGGCCGCGTCTATAGCGTTTATGATGTATTTCAGCGCGGCCTCGTTGTTTTCAAAACTCGGAGCAAATCCGCCTTCATCACCTACTGCAGTGACGTGACCGCTATCCTTCAAGAGCTTCTTCAGATTATGGAAGACTTCTACTCCGGCTCTAAGGGCATCTCTAAAATGCTTGAAGCCGGCGGGCACTATCATGAACTCCTGGATATCCAGGTTGTTGTCTGCGTGTTTTCCACCATTTACGATGTTCATAAACGGTACAGGAAGAACCTTTGCGTTGACTCCGCCTAGATATTTGTACAGCGGTGTATCGATACTATCGGCCGCGGCACGTGCAACTGCCATTGAGACGGCAAGAATTGCATTGGCACCAAGCTTGTCCTTGTTTTCAGTTCCATCAAGCTCAAGAAGGGCCGCATCAAGAGTTATCTGGTCAAAGGCATTCATTCCTATGATTTCAGGAGCGATCACTTCGTTTATATTTTCAACCGCCTTTAGCGTGCCCTTTCCGAGAAATCTTTTCTTATCTCCATCTCTTAGTTCAAGAGCCTCGAACTTCCCGGTTGAAGCTCCTGAAGGGACTATTGCTCTACCATGACCACCGTCGTCAAGCCATACCTCGGCCTCAACTGTTGGGGTCCCCCTTGAATCAAGTACCTCCCTGGCTACTAAATCAACGATTTGAGCGTACATTTCTCCACCTCCAATTAATCAGGTAAAACTACCGTGCCTGTTTTCCCGCCTATTATAGCATCGAACAGGTTACCCTTGTTGAAGAAGTCTATAACTCTAACGGATAATCCATACCTCTGACAAATCGAGAAGGCTTCTATATCCATGATTCCTAATCCCTTCTCGATAGCCTCAGAGAAGGTTGTTCTGTCAATCTTGGTAGCGTCTTCATTCGTCTTAGGATCTTTGTCATATACTCCATCAACCTTCGTGCCCTTTATCAAAACATCTGCGCCGATTTCGACTGCCCTCACTGCGGCAGCTGTGTCCGTCGTAAAAAAAGGCAGATATGTCCCGCCGCCAAAAACGACTATCTTTCCCTCATTTAGAGCATCTTCAATGGTATCGTATCTGTGCTCAACTAGAGAAGAAATACCGGCAATCGAGGAGACTGCTATCGTCTCGAAACCGTTCACGCAGAGTGCTTCCTTCAAATAAAGGGCGTTCATAATGGTGCCAAGTATCCCAAGCTCATCGGCTCTTGATCCTCTCATATTCGACAGTTCACGACCCCTTATAAGATTTCCCGCACCGATCACTATTGCAAGTTGAATTTCCTTTTCAATAACCGGGCGGAGTTCTTCGATGAGAAAGGAAGTTCTCTCTGAATCAAATCCTCTCGCGCCTTCTCCGCTCAAAACCTCACCGCTGAGTTTCAAGAGCACTCTCTTATACATAAGCACCTCCGAAAAAAAGGTGAGCACCAGGCTCACCTTTCAGACTCAGTTCTCAGACTCTCCAACTTGCCAGCGGACAAATCTGCTGATTTTAATGTTCTCGCCGGTCTTCGCAATCAGTTCGACAAGGAGATCGTTTATCGTCTTGCCGCTTTCAAAAACGTATTCCTGCTCGATAAGGCAATTGTCCTTGTAGAAACTCTCGAGCTTGCTTTCAACGATTCTCTCTATTATGTTTGCTGGCTTTCCGCTATCTTTCATCTGTTCAGTGTATATTTCCTTCTCTTTATCTATGATCTCCTGAGGCACGTGTTCGCGGGAGATAAATCTAGCTCCCATAGCAGCCAACTGCAGAGCGATCTTGTGAGCAAGCTCTTTGAATTCTTCCATTCTCGCCACAAAGTCGGTGACACAGTTGAGCTCGAGAAGTACCCCGAGTTTGTCGTTGTGATGAATATAAGAATAAACAAGTCCTTCGGCCGTCTCTCTTCCCGAAACCTTGTCTGCCTTCAGTATCCCCTTCTTCCTGAGATAGTCCTTTGCCTGATCGAAATCTCCATCGGTTTCGACCAACGCCTTTTTACAATCCATCATGCCCGCTTGAGTGGCATCACGGAGTTTCTTTACCATGTCGCTGGTGATATTTGCCATTTTTCATGTCCTCCTCCATTAAAATTCCAAGAAAAATTATAACCCAGTTGTACAGTTAATATTTTCCGTGATGTTAAGTCATTTCCCGAGCTTTCTTCTGAATTCTTCCTGTACGCAAGGCGGAACCCATTTGGAAATGTCTCCCCCAAATGCCGCTATTTCACGGACCATAGAAGAAGAAATGAAAGAGTT
Organism: Mesotoga sp. HF07.pep.5.2.highcov; assembly: GCF_003666285.1. Lineage (NCBI taxonomy): Bacteria > Thermotogati > Thermotogota > Thermotogae > Kosmotogales > Kosmotogaceae > Mesotoga > Mesotoga sp. HF07.pep.5.2.highcov. The sequence continues at coordinate 4,996 of NZ_JFHJ01000188.1, forward strand.
GGAAGTGTCTGTCATTAGAAAAAGCGTTTCCAGCTCTTGAAGCATAGCCTTATTGGCGTGAGCCATTTGAAGCTCGAGCTCAAAGTCTGATACGGCTCTGAGACCACGAATTATGATCTTAACATCATTGGCTTTGGCGAAATCAACTAGAAGCCCGCTGTAAGTTATGATCGTAACGTTCTCCAGATGAGACACGCCACACCTTACCATTTCAATTCTCTCTTCATGACTAAAAAAATGTTTCTTGTTTACGTTTTCCATGACGAGCACCAGAACCTCGTCAAAGATTTTGCTGCATCTTTCGACCAAATCTATGTGACCGTATGTTATCGGATCAAAGGAACCTGGATAAACGGCTTTCATTTTATTCGACGCCAACGACTCTTTGTTTGTCGGTCAGGCGCCCCTCCTTTCAAAGTCTTCTACTCGAGATTATCCTTCATCTCATTTGATTCCAAGGGGTTCTGAGCAATTTTATCGCCGTATTCAAGCAGATTCTCGAGAGTCATAGAACCGAGTTCTCTCATCATTGCGTTGTATAGTTTGAACCATACATACTTAACAGTACAATTCGGGTCTTCAAGACACTTTCCGTTCTGCTGAAGACACGGATATGAATTCATAGGTTTATCGAGCTTCAGTATAACGTCTCTCAGTAGTATCTCGTTTGCAGGTCTCGCCAGACAGTATCCGCCATACCTGCCTCTTACGGCTTTTATTATCCCCGCCTGTCTCAGTTCACCGAAGATCTTCTCCAGAAAATCTCTCGGAATCTCATTTCCCTGGACGATCTCGACGAGCGAGAGCTTATCCTTTCCTTCGCGGGTCGACTTTGCCATTTTATAAAGTGCTCTCAAAGCATAACTGCTTTTAAGCGTAAAACCCATTTCTAAGCCTCCTCTGAACCCTCTTCCCCGGTAGACAAAAGAGCGTTCACGAATTCCCTGCTGTCAAAGGGTTTCAAATCATCTTCCTTTTCTCCTACGCCTATATATCTCACCGGTATCCCAAGTTCCTTTACAATAGCGAAAATAATACCACCTTTAGCGGTACCATCAAGCTTCGTCAGTACGATCCCGGTGACATCGACAGCTTCTTTGAATTTTTTGGCCTGTACCAGACCATTCTGTCCCGTAGTTGCATCAATTACAAGCAATACTTCATTAGGAGCTCCGGGCGATGCTTTGCCGATTACTCTATGTACTTTCTTCAGTTCTTCCATCAGGTTGCTTCGGGTGTGCAATCTGCCTGCCGTGTCGACAATCACTACATCCTTTCCCTTACTTACTGCGTGGCTTACAGCGTCAAAGGCCACTGCTGCGGAATCGGCGCCCTGACCCTGGCTTATGAAGTCAACGTTCGCTCTTTCACTCCAAATTCTAAGTTGTTCTACTGCGGCTGCCCTAAAAGTGTCACAGGCAGCGAGAACCACTTTGTTTCCATTGCTCGAGTAGAGTTTGGAAAGCTTGCCTATTGTGGTTGTCTTTCCGGTGCCGTTAACGCCGACCACCGAAACTACGTAAGGTCTCGATTGTGGCACCTCAAAGGGTATGTCAAGTATCTCGACAAGGACTTCTTTCAGTACCTCAACGGGTTCCTTCCCTTTATCCATTCTATCTTTCAAAGCTTCGATGACTTCCTCAGCCGTTTCGGAACCCATATCGGACAATATCAGGAGCTCCTCGATTTCTTCAAGTGAGTCAGAATCAAGCGATTCAAAAGAGAGAAGTTTTCTTACCCTCTTGAAGAAGCCTTCTCTGGTCCTCTTCAAACCATCGTTAAGTCTAGAAAAAACTCCCATTATTCGGCCTCCATCTTGCTAACAGGTCTGTAATTAGAGAGCTCTTTCCTGATCTCTTCCAGAAGGGTATCGAATCCATCTACAATACTAACTTCAAGTGGTTTCTTCTCCGTTCTTGGTTTCACTTCGACTATACCTTGGGCAAGCTTCTTGCCGAGCGTTATTCTTACGGGAATCCCTATAAGGTCTGCGTCTTTGAACTTCATTCCGGGAGATATCTCTCTATCGTCGAGGAGAACGTCGAAGCCCGCGTCACTTAAAATATCGTATAGTTGTATGGATTTCTCTGAGACGATAGGATCCTTTATGTTGACCGCAGTTACGATGATGTCGAACGGAGCTACAGCTAGCGGCCAGATGATACCATTTTCATCATGAAGCTGCTCAACTATGGCGCTAATAGTTCTAGACACACCCCAGCCGTAACAGCCCATAATATAATGAATACTATTACCTTTTTCGTCGGTCACGTATCCGTTCATCTTTTCCGAATATTTCGTCCCGAGTTTGAAAATATGTCCTACTTCGATGCCCTTTGCCGATTTCATAGGTGCCCCGCATTTAGGACAGGGATCTCCTTCAGTAACCATTTTGAGATCGTGCCAGGAATCAATTGTGAAGTCGCGTCCGGGAAGAACACCGGAATAATGATACCCCTCTTTCAGTGCACCACAAACCGCGTTTTTCAAACCTTTTATTGTATGATCTGCAATGATTGTGACTTCTTTTGGAAGGCCAATTGGACCGACAAAACCGATCGGAACTCCCAGTAAATCCAGAACCTCCTGAGGGGTTGCCATAACGAGAGTCTGGTCCTCTAGAGCGGCCTTCAGTTTTGATTCGTTCAACTCTTCGTTTCCGCGAATCAGAGCCATATAGTAGCCCTTTCTACCTTTATATATTAGGGACTTCACAATATTCCTCGAGGTCACTTCAAGGAAAGCCGAAACCTCTTCTACCGTCCTGGAATTCGGTGTAGGAACTATCTTTAAGTCAGCAACAGCCCCTTCTTGAGATTCTTCTTGCAACAGATACTCCGCTTTTTCATCGGAGGCCGCGTAGCCACAGTCGCAATAGAACAGAGTGGATTCACCGTAATCGGCTAGAACGTTGAATTCGTGAGACTCATTACCGCCAATGGCCCCGGAATCAGCTTCCACAACGAGAAATTCCAGTCCTATCCTTTGGAGAATCTTACTGTATGCACCATAGAACTGCTTGTAGGTCTCATCTAATGAGGACCATGAACCATGAAAACTGTATGCGTCCTTCATAAGAAATTCTCTTGATCTCATGAGTCCGAATCTGGGGCGAATCTCGTCTCTGTATTTCATAGCTATCTGATAAAGCGAAACGGGAAGCTGCTTGTATGAATTAAGCTCGTTTCTTAGAAGATGGGTAATGATCTCTTCATGGGTAGGCCCTAGCGTGAAGAACCGCTCATGCCTATCCTGCATTCTCATCATTTCCGGTCCATAGTCGTCCCATCTGCCAGTCTCGTGCCATAACTCAGCCGGCTGAATGATCGGCATAAGAATTTCTTGAGAACCAATAGCGTTCATCTCCTGACGGACGATATCCTCAATCTTCTTCAGAACACGAAAACCGAGCGGAAGAAAGGAATAGATGCCTGCCGCTACTTTTCTCACAAATCCACCACGAACGAGTAGTTTGATACTTATCAAGTCGCGTCGGCGGGAGCTTCTTTCAATGTTGGGGCGTAAAGCTGTGAAAACCTCATTAGATCTCTCCTCTCGAAAATAAGCTAATCAGGACTAATTCAGTGAGATTATAGCATAGTTCCAGCAAGCTGTTTGACGTTTTGATATAATGAAGTATATGTCTTATAAGGAGGACGAGCATGAGTATTTCCTTGCTTCAGGAAGAGCTTAGGGACTATGTAGAAAATGTCAAAAGAGCCGCTCACTTCATAGAAAAGGAAGTCGATTTGCAGCCTAAAGTTGCGGTAATTCTTGGCAGCGGTCTTGGAGACGTGTCGAAGAGCCTTGAAAATGCCGTTTCAATTCCTTACGATGAGATCCCCGGCTTCCCGTTGTCTACCGCTCCAGGTCATAAGGGCGAATTAATTTTCGGAAATGCCCTCCATCATAGTGTAATGCTTATGAATGGTCGCTTCCACTTCTATGAAGGTTACTCAATGAGAACCGTCACCTTTCCCATAAGAATAATGCAGGAACTGGGTGTGGAGGTTCTCCTGATTACAAACGCTTCCGGTGGCCTGAATCCGGACTTTGAAGTAGGTAGAGTCATGCTTATAAGGGATATTATCAATTTCATAGGCGACAACCCTCTAATAGGTCAGAATGTTGACGAATGGGGCCCGCGTTTCCCCGATATGAGCGAGCCAGTCGACAGAGACCTCTTGAGCAAGGCTCTTCTTTCTGCGAAAGAACTTGGAATCGGAGTGTATGAAGGTGTATATGTTGGAGTGGCCGGGCCAAACTTCGAGACTCCAGCAGAGCTGAGAATGCTGCGACGGTTCGGTGCGGATGCCGTGGGTATGTCGACAGTTCCGGAGGTCATCGTTGCCCGGCATGCAGGTATTAGAGTATTGGGACTATCGGCGATTTCCGACAGGGCAGTAGCCGAGGATCTGAAGCCGCTAACTGCCGAAGAAGTTCTGGAAATGGCAAAAAAAGCTGGCAACGATATAAGCAAATTGATACTTAAGACTCTAGAAAAAATATAGGGAGAGCTACACTCTCCCCTTTGGTGGGTGCGGTAGGGATTGAACCTACGGCCTCTTCCTCGTCAAGGAAGCGCTCTTCCACTGAGCTACGCACCCGAACAAGATTGATTCTACCATCGTCTTAAGAGCGTTGTCAAGAACAAGTGAAAATGCTTTGGCTTCCGAAATAATACGTACAGGTTAACGGTATTTTGAATTTGGAGGCTCCATAGATTATAATTGTAGTATCACACTCATCTCTATTTTGAAAGGGGGCAACATTAGTGAGAAAGATTTTACTGGTAACACTTACTGTACTTTT
>NZ_JFHJ01000011.1:0-6144 GCF_003666285.1 Mesotoga sp. HF07.pep.5.2.highcov
GTATTTTCTGGGGGATTCAGTTTGACGATAAAAAAGAGTACGAGCATCGTCATTCCAGCAACAGTCAATGCCATACCTACTCCCAACTTGTCCGCAAGGAATCCAACTATGGGCGCTATTATTGCCACCAGCAGAGTCTTCAACTGAGATTCGACAGATAGACCTGATGCCATAGTTTTGTGGTCTATGTTATCGCTTATGTAGCTTATATTGATTGGTCTTCTGAAATTCTCCAGAATGTAGAGCAGGAAGAATACTATCACTGCGATTACTTGAAGAGATACTATTTGAAATAACCCGCTCAGTATGACTAATATCGCCCCGAATATATAAGAGTAATTCAGCGATCTCGCCTCGTTTCCCAGTTTTTTGCTCAACCTTCCGGCATTCTTAGAAGCATAGCTTGTGGCGATGAAGATCACGAAATATACGACTCCTACGATTACGGAGGTTCTCTGCTCCGGGCTGAAGCCAAGCATTATCGGAAGACCAAGGGCGAGAGCCTTTAGAATTGGCTGCAGATACTCCTTGATGACTTTGAAGAAAGCATCATACAATGACGAGTTGAGAACTCCTTTGAGTGCACTGGCACTTCTGAAAATCCCCAGGAAGGCTTTCAATGTTTCTCTTTTCTCCCCGGATTTCAGTTCACCGTCAAGTTCCTTGGGGTACATCATCAAATTCACGAGGTTTACGGCGTAGGGCAATACTGAGGCGAGAAAGACTATCTTGTAGCTACCTGTGTAAAATACAAGGAAGGCAGCTATCAAGGCGTTTATTGCTGAACCTAGTTGCGATGCGGCTCGCGTTGCACCATAGTAGTGAACCTTAATATCGGTCATATGATTGATTCTCAGGTACTCAAGTATCATTGCTTTGTGCGTTCCGGTACGGAAGGCTTCCCCAAAGGCGAAAGCTATCATTGCAACCATATATACGTAGAAGTTCGGAAAGAAGTAAAAGACTAAAAAAGAAGAAAGATAGGAGATCATCGAAAAAACCATGGACAATCTTCTTCCAAACAGATCAGCGAATATGCCAGTCGGGAGTTCTAGGAAGTTAGTCGCTACTTCTCGCACGGAGACAAGAGTACCGATTTGAAGGAAGGAAAGTCCCATTTCTCTGAAGAACAGAATAAGAAAAGGGTCGAAAAAGCGAAGATTCTTTAGGAAACCGTAAGCTGCGAATCTATAGAACTGCCCGTCCCGTTTTACTTCCAATTGAAATCCCTCCCGAAGAGTTCAATAGAGAAATTATACTCCAAGAAAACTCCCCGGGTCCGGTGATTTCACTTTATCAGGAATATTCTTAAGATTAGAGGGATAAGTATCATTGCGCTCATGACCCACTCCCACTTCTTTGCACTCTTGTACGCGTTATAAATAAGCACAGAAGATAAATAGACTGCTATCGCAATATACAAGTAGGTCAAGTTACTGACATCTCCTTTCTCTTGTCTACTAAGAGAAGAGCAACAGAAACGATTACAAGTCCAGCAATGAAGAAGGGATAGAAGAGCCAGCTGTTGGCGAACCTACCTACCTCGTTTGAGAATATTATGGTTAATGTGGCGAAAATCATTGTAATGAAAAAGGCAGGCATTGAACTGAGCCAGATCTTGAAGTAATTCTTCTCTCCGACGACATGGGCCGCAAATATCCCGGCAAGCGCAGTTGGGGGTACCATGTCACCGAGCCCCGCGAGGAGGGAGAGCGCCGAACAGACAACGATGTCGTTATTCCCGAGAAATGCAAGCAAGAACGGAACTCCCAGCACTGAGGCAGAACCATAGGAAGACACTGCACCGAAAGCAGGGATGCCAAGTGCAATACCAACCAAAAGCGCGCCTTGAGGAAGACCGTTGAGAAATCCCACAATTAAACCCCTCACGCCGTTCAGAGTCATAATCTGAATAAACATCCCGACTCCAATGAGAATCGAGAGTATACCGAGAGAGTTCTGAACCGCTGAAAGTGAGATCTTGAAAAGATTTCCCCTTGCTCCAGTCAATGATGCAACAATTGCCGATATCATGAAGATCAAGGGAAGACCAAGCGAAAAGCCCCAACTCACGTTTTCAAGTACCATGAGTATCACCATTATTATTAACGGAAGATACACCGCAAAGCCCTTTATTGGCTCCCTTTCTCTTGTTCTCACGAACTCTTGGAGATCGACGGGTTTAACCTGTCTAACTCCAATAATCAGAGAAGTGACAATTGCCAGCGGAAATGTCATCAGCAGAAGAGGGTTAGTGAAACCGATATATGGCATGTCGACACCCTGACCGATTATCATTGCAGGTAGATTTATTGGCGGGGCGATCATTCCATATATACCGCTCATTGCGATTATCGATCCCGCTCTCCTTTTGCTAAGCCCCAGGGTCTTCAGAACCGGGAAGGCGATAGCACCCGTTGTAAGAACCGTAGCTGTTGATGATCCAGTAATCATGCCAGCTATCATTATGAAGAAAGTCATTAGCACGAGAAGAAAAGTCGGTTTCTTGTGAAAGGCAATCGTCATGTTGCCTGCAATCGTGTCCAGGAGTCCCGACACCTTGATTGATTCCATGAAAATCATTGCCGAGCCAATCACAAGTATCGTGTCGATGTAACCGAATCCTCCTTCAACGAGATGCCTCAGAGGAAAGAACTCGCCGAAAGCGATTGAACCCGCAAGTGCTGAAAACATTAATGAAACTGATATTGGGATTTTTATTATTGCCAGACCCACGAAAGTTGCAAGCATTACCAAAAAATACCAGACTTCAGGTGTATAAATGGCTGTCACCCCCGGTCATTCAGTTCAAAAATGAGAATATTCCGTTTTGCATTACTTCTTCATAGGTAGGTAGGTTTTCGACCTCTACCGTTTCGCCAATCATCATTTCATATGCACTGAACAAGGATTTGATTATCTGAAGCTGAAGACCGACTCTGTGAGTCAATGGGTAATCGGGATCATCAATAACATCGTACTTGTCTCTCCAGTTATCCTGCCCGGGATTTGGAGTCTCTGAAAGGAATGAAAGCGAACCTGTTGCGTCACGGATCTCAAGGTGACTTAGGCCTCTAAAAGCTCTGTTCGATTCTTCGAGTTTCATAGATACTCCATAGTAAGCCTCGATTTCCATGATCGCCACTGCACCTATTTCCAGAGCATCGGGATGACAGACCAGCGTATAGGCCAAACTGCTACCGGATCGTTCATTCCCCTCGCTGTCTATATAACTGTCAGGTGTCCCGCTTTCATGCATATCTAGATTGAAGTCTACATTCTCAGTGTCTATCAGCTGGATAATTGCGTAAGCAAGCTGCTGCGTGGGATTACCATCTGCTACTCCCGGATACTGCCTGTTCAGATTTCTCGCCTCTGCTCCATCTTCAAGAGTGAAATCGGATTGTGCATGCTTGAAGATTTCTGGATCGGGTACTCCCTGATCCAAAGGATCAGTTCTTCTGTCTCCGTACACAAGAAATCGAGGACCGGATTTACCTTCTATAGCTATGAAATGGGGTGCGTGCCCTGTCTCATCTTTTATGGAGGCAGCGCTCAAATTTGAAAACGGGATCACTATCACCTTACCCTTCGTGACGATCACATTTTCTATGAAAACTATTGCTGCAGTTGTTCCCGAAATCTCCCTGGCATGAGTACCACCCATGAGAACAAACGTAGGGCCCTCCACTCCGCTGTCCATGAAATAAACCGGGGTGTCCATGTTTGTGTTTCTTATGGGAGAAAAATAATCCGACAACCAGCCGATATCAGTTACCCCGTAACCTGGACGGATATCGGGCCTCAAAAAACTTCCAAATGCAGCAGAAGTAAATAAAAGAACGATGAAGAAAATTGCTTTGATTTTCATTAGTCTTCCTCCGATTAAAAATAAGGGGCGCAGGCTCGCGCCCCTTCCATTCATATTTCTATTTGCCGAAGTATTTGGCCAATACGTCTTTCAGATCAACTGTCTTTTCGAAAGTTGCCATAGGAACTTCGGCCTCCTCGCTCAGAGCCGTGAAGAAACCGTCCTGATCAGCGTCTGATTTTACAAAGTATGCGTCTGCAAAAGGTGCGAGTTCGGTGACTATTCTGTCGGAGGACGGACCCCTTCTAGATTCACCTTCAAGATTACAGACGACTACTTTGAGGCCGTTTTCTTTAGCCGCTTCAGCAAGAGACTTCACTCTCAGAATCTCGGCCTCAATGTCGATATTGGCTGCGCCGAGACCCTTGCCGCTTGCTCCAACAACCAACACAAGGGTCTTGAATTGAGAAATGTCGATAGAGTCAACGCTGAGAAGCTTTTCAAAAGTGTATTCGAGTTTAATCATCTTTGCAACGACAGTAAATTGAAGTGCGCCGGGAGACTGCCCTGCGGACGTAACCGCTACCGGTTCTTTGAGAATCAGTCCCTCTTCAGTTTCGTTAACCGCAAATCCGACAAACGCCACGCAAGTAATAATCAGCAAAGAAACTAGAAACCTTTTCAAATCACATCATCCTTTCAATAAAATCAAAATTCCGGTGCCGAAGCAGATCCGCCTCTTCTGATGGAGCCGGCTCCAATCATAAGACCGTTTTCTTCTACAGAAATAAGATTTGGGCCGCCAAAGAAAAGATCGGGGTATGAATATACATTCAGCTTATGTCCAAGAACCTTTTCGAGGAAATCAAGTGTAGTCTGCGGATAGCCTTCTTCAATTCTGAGATCCTTATAGGTTGTGTATCCTACGAATTTGGGTGTTCTTATCGCCTGATCGACAGGCATGTTGAAGTCTATAAGATCGACCGCGAGCTGAACCATGGTGGAGATTATTCTTCCGCCTCCAGGTGTGCCGATTACCCAGCGAACTTTTCCATCCTTCTGAATTACTGTCGGGCAGATAGTCGTCCTGGGTCTCATTCCACCTGTAAGGTTTATTACATCCCAATCTCTGTAAGACGAAGCGAAGTTGGCCATTTCATTGTTGAAGAAAAAGCCTTTGAAGTAAACACTTGTACCGAAGAAGCTTGAGATCGTCTGGGTCCAGGCTACGGCATTTCCTTCTTTGTCCACAATCGAGAAGTGAGTCGTTGATGGAGACTCTTCCACTCCGCTTTCGTTAGCTGCCACCGACTCTAAGGCACCCAGAAGAACCTCTTCATAAGTTGATCCATCTGCAAACGGATAGGCGTCTCCCTGATAGTCATAGTAGGAAGCTGGATCGAAAGCCTGTGACAGATCGATCGCCATGAATCTGGTTTTGGCATATTCTTTGCTCATAAAGGCCTCGTAAGGGAGATCGTAGAACTCCGGATCGCTTATGTAAGCTCTTCTATCCACATCTCCGAGGACCAGTGCCTGCTGAATAATATGGACTGCCAGAGGATCGTCCCAGGTCATAGCGGGAAGATTGTAGTTTTCGAGAGTGTTGAGAACCGCAATCATCTGCGGACCGGAAACCGGCGGGTGCGGAACATAGAAATCGTATCCCCTGTAAGTCCCGTGAAGCGGCTCTCTAACGATAGCCCTGTACATCTCGAGATCCGACTTCCTCATAAAACCGCCGTTCTCGATCATGAATTCTTCGATCTCATCTGCGAGACTTCCCGTGTAGAATGTATCGATGCCTTCTTCTTTTATCCTTTCAAGAGTCTCTGCCAGCTGAGGATTTGTGAATGTAGATCCAACTTCCCAGACAAAGCCCTCGTTCAAGAAATCGAAGCCGTTTTCGAGTACCAGTTCGTATTTGTCGGAAGTTGTCTGAGCAAATGTTTCATCGACTATGAAACCATTTCGTGCAAGGTCTATTGCTGGCTGAATGAGATCCGCCAGAGGAAGTGTTGCTCCCAACAGCCAGGCTTCCTTAATTCCGGCAAGAACTCCGGGAACACAGGCTCCCTTTGGAGTATAATTTGCTTTGCTTAGGGTCAGTCCGAGCTCAGAGAGAGCTTCGTAAGAGGCAGCCATCGGAGCGGTGCTCCTAAAATCGATAGCGTACTTGCTTCCATCGGCCATCGTGATTACAGCATAGCCTTCACCGCCAAGACCAGATGCGTAAGGTTCGACTACTCCAAGTGCAAAACTAACAGCTATCGCTGCATCTACGGCATTTCCCCCCATTTCGAGAATCGTCGCGCCGACTTCGGCAGCATACT
>NZ_JFHJ01000592.1:0-1236 GCF_003666285.1 Mesotoga sp. HF07.pep.5.2.highcov
GTGTTTGTTGACAACGGTTGTGTTTGCCTTTTTGAGAAGAGAGATAACGGCCAGGAGCTGTGTCGAAATATCTATGCAATATCGCTCTTCTTCTATCATCTTTATGATACCGTCTATCTGACCCCTTGCTGTCCTGAGAATCTTCAACGCGCCGCTGTGTTTGTGATGAGAATGATTATCCATCTTATCTTTCGATTCCCTTTAACAAATAGCCGGCATCTTCTACGGCTTCTTTCAGCAACCTGTCTTCTATTTCCTTTGAAGTGCTAATGGTTGCCACTCCGGTTCCAAGATCGACTTCTACGTCCTTGACTCCTTCCAGAGCCTTCAATGATTTTTCAACCCTCATCTTGCAGTGGTTGCAGCTCATTCCTTCAATTGTCAGTCTCATTTTCTTCCTCCCTTTCAGATCTTAATTTTCTTCAATCTTAATGCGTTGGTTACTACACTTACGCTAGAAAAAGCCATCGCCGCTCCGGCTACCATTGGATTAAGCCTTATTCCGGCAACTCCGTAGAAGAGACCGGCTGCCAAAGGTATGCCGATTACGTTGTAGAAGAATGCCCAGAAGAGATTCTGTTTTATGTTCTTTATAGTTTCCTTCGATAACTTTATCGCTTTGAAGATGTTGCTTAAGTTGTCGCTCATAAGTACCACATCTGCCGTCTCAATAGCGATGTCCGTTCCAGAACCAACGGCAATTCCAATATGGGCCTCCGCAAGAGCCGGAGAATCATTTATTCCATCGCCTACCATCATCACTGTCTTACCTTCCCTCTTGAGATCGGAAACCTTTTTGGCTTTGTCTTCCGGCATCACTTCCGATATTACATTCTCGATCCCAACTTGGTTAGCAATTGCCATTGCAGTCCTGGAGTTGTCACCGGTCATCATGTAAGTATCTATTCCCATTTTCTTCAGAGACTTAATCGCATCCAGAGAATCCTCTCTCACAACATCAGCGATACCAAGCACTGCTGCCGCTCTACCTTCTATGGAGACAACAACGGGTGTCTTACCCTCACTGGATAACTCATCGACAAACTTCATTTCTTCCGGCATCAGAGAAATAAAACGATGGTTTCCCATCTTGACTTCCTGCCCAGAGACTCTCGCCAGAATTCCTTTGCCAGAATAAGCCTCAAATGAAGAAACCTCCAGGAGAGGACCACTATATGCACCGGAGATAGCCACATCGAGCGGGTGGGAACTCTTTGAAGCAATACTGGCCGATAT
>NZ_JFHJ01000544.1:0-4834 GCF_003666285.1 Mesotoga sp. HF07.pep.5.2.highcov
GTCTTTTTAAATAGGAGGGGTTTGATGAATTACGTTCTTGCTATCGATCAGGGAACAAGTAGCAGCAAAGCGGTCCTTTTTGATCAAGAGCTGTATCAAGTTGCGGTTGCGCAGGAGGAATTCAAGCAGATCTATCCTAAACCGGGATGGGTGGAACATGATCCTAGAGACATTATTCTCAGTACTATGAGCACAATTGAGAGAGTGGTCTCAGATGCAAGAATTTCATTCAGGGAGATAGCGGCTATAGGTATCACAAATCAGAGGGAGACAGTTGTTGCCTGGGATGCTCTCACGGATCAACCGCTTTACAATGCCATAGTCTGGCAAGACAGAAGAACTGCCGGTAGATGTAAAGAGATAGAAAGCTCTTATGGAGAGTTAATTAGACGGAAGACTGGACTCAAACCGGATCCATATTTTTCCGCCACAAAGATGGAATGGCTGCTAGAGAATGTGCCTGCCGTTAGAGATGCAGCAAATAGGGGAAGATTGAGATTCGGAACGATAGACTCGTGGCTTGTATGGAATCTAACGAGGGAGAATCTTCATGTGTGTGATTTCTCTAATGCGTCAAGAACAATGCTATTTAATATAGAAGAGCTGAAATGGGATAATGATTTGCTCAATCTCTTTGGTGTGAAAGAGGAATATCTGCCAACAGTCGTTGAGTCCTGTAAGCTCCTCGGCCCTTCGATATATGGTCCGAGAATAGGTGGAATGGCTGGAGATCAGCAGGCTTCGCTCTTTGGGCAAACTGCATTTCAGACTGGCGACGCAAAATGCACTTACGGAACGGGCTCGTTCATTTTGATGAACACAGGGAAGAAGCCAAAGATATCTGAACACGGTCTGCTAACCACTATAGGATGGAAGTCCAAGGAGGAAATTGTTTACGCTGTTGAAGGGTCGATATTTGCTACTGGAGCTTTGATAAGCTGGCTGAAGGACGGACTTGGAATAATCGACGCTCCTTCCGAAACCGAGTCTCTTGCCAGAGAAGTCGCCGATAATGGTGGTGTGTTCTTTTCCGGAGCGCTTACAGGTCTTGGAGCACCCTACTGGAATTCTTCCGCCAGGGGTATGATGATCGGTCTAACTAGAGGAACGAGGAAGGCTCATATTGTAAGAGCGGTCCTTGAATACATTGCCTTCAGGACAAGGGAAATACTAGATTTGATGGAAGAGGAAACGGGTATTAGATTGAATAAGCTACTCGTGGATGGAGGGGTAACCCGAAACAATCTTCTCATGGAAATGCAGGCAAATGTATTGAACATTCCCGTCGACAGATCTCTCATAAAGGAGACAACAGCGCTTGGAGCGGCAATGCTTGCAGGAATATGCACAGGCTTATGGGATCTCGAGAGTCTTAAGAATAAAAGAATCAGCGAGGTGGTGTTTGAACCATCGGGTGACAGAATGGAGGAAGAGTTCAGAAGGTGGAAAGAGGCGCTGAAGAGATCTATGAATTGGGCGAATTAGATCTGAGGGAATTCGAGAGAGTTGCTAAGAAAATAGGAGAGATGCTCGAAGGAGGAGAGACGGTTCTCCTCTTTGGCGACCTTGGAAGCGGGAAGACAACTTTTGTTAAGTCGATGGCCGATGGATTGGGTATCGATCGCGACTACGTTAGGAGTCCTACCTTTAATATTGTCAACTCCTACCCGCGACGATCATCAAGAAAAGAGAACAATGAAAACCCGGTGCAAGTGGAGAGGCCTGGTCTTATTCATGTAGACCTTTACAGGGTTGATAGCGAAGAAGAGATGTTAGATCTTGCACTTCACGACTTGGTGGACCTGGACACTGTTGTGGCGGTGGAGTGGCCTGAGCTTTATGTCAAGTATGTCTCTCAACCTTACCTGATTGTAAGGTTGGAGCACTGTGACGAGTCGAAACGAAGCATGAGAATAGAGCCTCATGGTCGTAAAATGACGACACTTTTGAATCGTCTGGTTATGATAATTAATGAAGATGAAAGAAGGGAAGGTGAATAGATGGCTCAGAAATTTGAATTACTGGAAAAGGCGGCCGTTGGTAGCGAACGGAAGATAGAAATTCCGGAAAAGCTGCCAGTGATTCCCACGAGAACAAACATGCTTGTCTATCCTTCGGCAGTTATGCCGTTGTATGTGGGGCGTGAAAAGTCGCTGGCCGCTCTGGAAGAATCAATTGGTAAGTTCAATCAGATGGTCTTTCTCGTATCTCAAAGGGATATTACGAAAGAGGACCCGGAAATTGAAGAGCTTTTCGAGATAGGCACAATTGCCAGAATTGTTCAGCTCATGAAGATGCCCGACGGAAATTACAAGATACTTGTTGAAGGCTTGACAAGAGCGAAGTTGGTTTCAGTTGAAGAAAAGGAAAATTCACTGATTGTCGTGGTCGAAAAACTAAAGGGAAAGGGTAGAAAGAGCAAGATGCTTCAGGCGCTAGTAAGAAAGGTGAAAGAACTTGCGCTTAGGTATGTCTCAATGAGCAGGCGTTTTCCCGACGAAGCAATAATGGCTCTAGAAGACACATCTGATGCGGACAAGTTTGGAGATTTCGTTTCCTCGATGATGCCTTTTTCGCTTGAAGAGAAACAGCGGCTTCTCGAGGAGATTGAAGCGAAGGATCGTCTCAACACCCTGATGGAACTACTCACAAGGGAGATAGAAATTCTCTCTCTGGAAGAAGAGCTGGATAAAAGGGTTAAGGAAAAGATCGAGCAAGGACAGAAGGAATACTATCTCAGGGAAAAAATGAGAGCTATTCAAGAGGAATTAGAGGGCGAAGAAGATGAGGAAATAAAAGAGCTAAAGAACAAGGCAGAGTCAGGGGAGCTTCCGCAGGAAGTTAAAGAAAAAGCGGAACAGGAGATATCACGACTTGAGAAGATGTCTCCTTACTCTCCGGAAGCGACAGTTGTAAGAACTTATCTTGACTGGTTGTTGAATCTTCCTTGGCAAGAAGAGACCGACGACGAAATAGTGATCAGAGATGTTAGAAAGACTCTTGACAGCAACCACTATGGACTCGAGGATGTTAAGGAAAGAATACTCGAGTTTCTTGCTGCCAGGAGATTTTCAAAGAATCTCAGGGCTCCAATTCTATGTCTTGTAGGTCCTCCGGGGGTTGGAAAGACCTCACTTGGAAGGTCGGTCGCTGAAGCAATGGGCAGGAAGTTCGGCAGAATCTCTCTTGGAGGGATGAGAGACGAGGCGGAAATAAGGGGCCATAGGCGTACCTACGTTGGGGCGCTTCCAGGACGAATAATGCAGATGATAAGGAAGCTGAAGACAAGAAATCCGGTAATTGTCCTTGACGAAGTCGATAAAATGGGGATCAGCTTTCAGGGTGATCCGGCCTCCGCTCTTCTTGAAGTGCTTGATCCAGAACAGAACAACAATTTTACCGATCACTTTTTGGAAGTGCCCTTTGATCTTTCGAGAGTGTTGTTCATAACCACCGCTAACGTTCTTTATTCAATTCCTGCTGCGCTCAAGGACAGGATGGAGATAATTGAGATTCCAGGTTACACGGAATCGGAGAAGTATCACATAGCAAGGGATCACATTCTTCCAAAGCTATTGGAAGAGTACAACATGGATTCAAGCAAATTCAGGATAACGCCTGCGGCAGTGAGGGATGTGATAAGAGATTATACAAGAGAGGCAGGAGTCAGAGAGCTCGATAGAAATCTTGCGAAGATAATCAGAAAAGCGACGCTTAAGATTGCAGAAGGCAGCGATTCGATCTCTGTTGGCGTGAATGAACTCGGTGAGTTTCTCGGGGCGCCGCTTTTCAAAGAGAGCGATTTCAGAAAGCATCCCGAGGTTGGTGTCGTGACTGGTCTGGCCTGGACTTCAGTGGGAGGAGAAATTATGTACATAGAGGTCTTGCCCGTTGCAGGAAAGGGAAAGACGATCATTACGGGTCAGTTGGGCGATGTTATGAAGGAGTCGGCACAGATAGCGGCATCGCTGGCCAGAAAGCTCTGCGATGATGAGAGGTTCTCAGAGGTTTTCGAAAAGAAAGACTTCCACATTCATGTTCCGGAAGGAGCCGTTCCAAAAGATGGCCCCAGTGCAGGAATAACTCTCACCACGGCGATTGTCTCTGCCGTTACTGGAAGAAGGGTGAGAAATGATATCGCAATGACGGGGGAGATTACTCTTCGTGGTAAAGTACTGCCGATTGGAGGTCTGAAAGAAAAACTGATGGCAGCTTATCGGGCAAGGATGAAAAAGGTTCTAATCCCGCTGGCCAACAAACGAGATCTCGAAAAAGTCCCCGATGAAATAAAGTCAAAATTGGAGTTCGTCTTTGTCGAGGACATCCGAGAGGTGCTGAAGGAGGCGCTGATCCCCGGTGACGGTAAAGAGCACTGAGCTAGTGAGGACGGTTTTTTCTAAGGGTGAATACCCCCCTCCTCTTAGAAGAGAAATCGCCTTTGCCGGTAGATCTAACGTCGGTAAGTCTTCTCTCCTTAATTCGTTGTTTGGAAGGAAGCTGGCGAAGACGAGCTCGACTCCCGGAAAGACCAGGTCGATCAACTTCTATGGCGTAAATCGAGAGATCTACTTTGTGGACCTGCCCGGTTACGGGTATGCAAAAGCCTCAATGACGGAGAGAGAGAAATGGAAGAAGTTGATTATCGATTATTTTGAATCAAGAGAAGAGCTCTCTCTCGTCGTAGTTCTTGTCGATATAAGGCATCCATTGCAGCCGGCCGATATTCAGATGCTCGAATGGGTTACATACTATGCTATACCTTTTATTCTAGTCCTTACTAAGGCCGACAAGCTCTCAAGGAGCCAGCAGATAATAGCCGAGAAGTCAATTAAAG
>NZ_JFHJ01000525.1:0-5852 GCF_003666285.1 Mesotoga sp. HF07.pep.5.2.highcov
CCCTGGTCTCCCGGAACAATTACAACCGGTGCGATATCTCCCGCGCGGCACTCAATGTGATACTGAAATCTTCCCTCTAATCCTACTGGCTCTCTGTAATCCTCCATCAAAGCGTCACCTCAAATCTTCTTTCTAAGAACATGTATTCTGAAGACCGACGTATTTATGAAATCCTCCGAGTAAAGCATCGGGACGTTGTTTATATCCCGGTGAACTTCTTTGAGCAGCACTATCGAAGTGCCCGGAGTCATTTCGAGCAGGTCCGCAAGCTCTTCGTTCACGAGCCTAGATTCGATCTCCGCAATCGCATATCTAATTGGATCTTTGAACTTCTCCTCCAGAAGATCAAAGAGAACCAATTCCTTCGCCCTTCTTTCTCCGAGAGTCTTGAGTAATTCCTCTGTGCCTCCGGGAATTCTTTCCGAAGCAATGTACGTTTTTGCGAATATTGCAGGAATACCGTCTGCGGCGTACACCCTTTCCGTAAGGACAAGTGTTTCCTTTTCCCTCATCTCCAGCTTCGCTGCTAGGTCGCCATCAGCAAGGACCTCTTTAAATCTGTCGTGTATCAGATTGGGTGTCTTTCCCGAGCTCGAAATGATCCGAGTCAAGCCTCTCAGATATTCGATCCCTGTATGGACCAGACCGCTGTCCTTAACAACGAATGTCCCGAGCCCCTGCCTTCTAACGACTAAGCCCTCTTTTTCAAGAGCAGTAATCACTTCCCTTATCACCGTCCTGCTGGCTCCATAATCTTCACAAAGCTTTTCTATTGATGGCAGTTGTGTTCCATCACCCATCTCCTGGACTTTCTGTTCTATCTGTGAATATATGATCTCGTAAAGGGATTTACGCCTGGCCATTTCTTAATCTACCTCCGGAAATCTAAGTCATCATACGTATTATGTATGACGTATTCTGAGTATACAAAATCCTTGCTCATTTAGTATCTCTATTCATCGGGTAAAAAAGTAATTCTGGGGTATCCACGATCGACTGAAAGCAATATTCTCATCGATGGGCATAATTACGATGTTTTTCGTACATATCGTAGCAGAACGGATCTTACGGAGGATTTTTCCACTAACATGTCTAACGAACAGTATCTCTTGCTGAACGAAGAGTGGCATCGCTGCAATGTAAAAATGGTGTCCCTATCTTCATACTACTTCTGCTTGCTATTCTGATATCAGAACCTTTCAAGCATACGCATTAAAAAACGGCTAGAAATCCACAAGAGCCTTATGAGTTGTAGATTGTGGGTAGGCTGACGGTTGGACAGTTCAAGAAAGGTTAGTTAGTCGTTGAATGGTTCACCGTTCATCGAGGAGAGCTCTTTCCGGAGCAAGTATCTGTTCTTCGTTCTGGCAATGTCAGGAACCATGAACATGAGATTCTGAATCAAGTTCAGCATCTATTTCCTCCAAAGAGAAAACGGAAAAAATGCATTGTCGAGGGTTTGCTTCGCTCTCGAGAAGTCTAGAGCGAAAATAGAGACTGACCGGCTCCTATTGTCTGTTCCATTTTTCGCGAAAGGTAGAGATCCTGACCAGCATTGTCAGGATGACGTTTAGGAGTGTCATCCCGTAATGCTCCTGTACGGGATCTCGTTCTCAAGAACCGCTGTGCGCTAAAGAACGAAGACCCGCTGTACGCGTGAAAAACCGTCCTTCCCCAAATCGTGGACCCGCCCCTATAAAGAGCAGTTCTTCGTTCCGACGCTGCGCGTCCAGGTTCTTCGTTCTTGGATAAGATCAACATGAAGATCCCGAAACAAGTTCGGGATGACAATGTGTGGGACCTCCTGAAGGCGCAAGCTGGATAACTGTATCAGCATTATTACTTGAAAATGCCTAGACGGTGAGTTCTTCTCTTCTCGACACCCCAGACCCTACACTCGATACCCTGCTCTTTCCGTCATGAACCCGTTTCAGCATCTAGGTCTTGAGAGCCGCTGTACGCTTGTTCTACTCTTACGACTTGTAACTTGCATCTGGAACTTGCAAACGTTCTTTTCGGAAAACCGAGAACCATTCAACGGTGGACCTCGCACCGCGTCCGGATCCTGACCAGGAGCATTGTCAGGATGACGTGTAGGAGTGTCATCCCGTAATGCTCCTATACGGGATCTCATCTCTTCAGTCTCTCTCTCTTTCTCTCTCCCAAGCTCTCTCTTCTCTCCCTTTCTCTCTCTAATCTTCTCGCTCATTCGTGAAAAATGGAGTCCCAAAAAAAATCTTACGGAGAATTTCTCCACTAACGCGTTTGAGGTGTGGATCAGGTTCTGGTAAGAGCGTTAAGAGCTTCTCTACGAGAAGAGCGCGAGAAGAGAAGAGAGACGAGACTGAAGAGAAGTGAACTCTAAAAGCTCTTTTTTCGTACTTTTACTAACAGCAAACAATCGTTCTTATCACTCGGAAGAATTTAGTAGATCGTTCAGAAAGTCTGCTACTACGATGGTCAGATCATCTTGGACTAATCCCAGATCGATATTCACATCGGCGTGATTTTTATCTTTGGCATGGTACAAGCGAACAGGCACTTCGGAAAGCCGGAGTTTTAGAGCGAAGTCACTGGAAATTTCTTCTGACTTTATTCGTTCGCCGGCATAAACTATCAGGAAAGGAGGAATTGATTTTCCTGGAGCAACATGATTGATTGGCGAAGCATCGTACCATGACTCTTCTTCCTGACCAAAAGCGTTGAGATACATCGAGGTCGCGATGATCCCTGTACCATACTTCTCCATGCTCGCGCAAATATCGTAGCCGGCCCCGTCAAGTAGTACAACTCCCTTAATAGCATCTAGTCCGATTCCATATCTCGCCAGATAGCTCTCATCAGTAGAAACGAGAGCCGCAAGATGCGCTCCTGCAGAGTGGCCCATGATGAAGATTTTATCGGCATTTCCTCCATAAGAAGATATATTTTCCCTGACCCAGGCAATAGCAGCGGCTACATCTTCGACGTGTGCCGGGTGTTTCACTTCAGGTGATAGTCTGTAGTTTATACTCACAAAGATCCAGTTGTTAGAGATGAAGTATGGAACTTTATTCACAGTGACATTCTTATTAGACTTATCTCCGGTTCTCCAGGCACCACCGTGAATCATTATCATTACCGGGATTTCACCGGTCTTGCTTTCTAATTCATCGGGTGTGTATATATCTAGACAGTTGAGAAGACTCTCCTCGTGAGATTTGTACTGAATCTCCGAGTGCAATGTGTAATTTCCCTTCGCAAGGCAAAGAGTGCCGGTAACGACAATCATTAAAGTCAGAAGTAACTTCATATGATCACCTCCATTTCGAATGTAAACCAGATAGCGTGAAAAGAGCGTGGAATTTCTTTCACTCACTAGAAAAGATCTGATAACTGACGATCTTTGTCGCCAAAAGGCGACAACTTTTCAACCAACGCCCGACGTAGTTTCTTCGCGTGGCACCGTTTCTTTAAGCTTCTTTCTTAATTTTCAGCGATTAGATGGCATTTGCGTCGAACTGCAGGAAGCTTTTTTGAAACACCTCGCGAATGGTCTTCCTCTTCTGCTGAAGGCGGCATTGCGACAGCCGATGCTTTCCGGTGCATTGCGTCTTATGCATTGTTCTTCGACCTAAAAGACACCCCCCGCCACTACGTCGCCCTCCTTCCTCAATGAAGGATTTAAGATCAGGATCATTAGTACAGCGGGTTTATAATTGGACCGCCTGGGAGTTTCCTGGAGGGAGTTGAGAAAAGACTAGGATTATCGAGTGAGTCTGGTTCATAATAGATGTGTGGGGCTCGACCATTTAGATAGTTGAGCGCCCAATGTATTCAGGTTCACGTAATCCTGAAAGCACGATTCACCTCGTAACACCTCACTATTACATCCAACTTGGTCTCGGAGCATGTCCCTCCGGGACCATTTTTTGTTTTGGTTTGTTGGAAGAAGGTATTTCATGCAAAAGGGAAAGAAGAATGCTCTTCAGTAATGCAAGAGTGGAATCTATGTTCTTCTTTTGAAGTAAATCTAGCTATGAGAGAAGAAAGGCTCTCGGATGCGGTCGGGAATGTTTACAAGGCAAAGAACACTCTCGACAGTATTGGCGCAAAAGAGCTTTATGAAGTATTTATAGCGTTTAAAAAGACTGTGGTGGGTGAAAAGGGAGAGGAGGTACCGGCTCTCAAGAAGAAATTCACCCTCTTGCTCAGAAGACTGCTGGAGGAGATTGGGCGGCTCCATTGAAGGAGAAAGCTTCATTTGTTAAGGGGGGATTGAAGTGCCTGCAAAAATCCCATTGCTGAATATTCGGCTTCAGACCTCGAGAAAATGTTGAAAGGAAACGATGTCCTTACAGCGTCTAACAAAATAGAACGATGCAGCAGATCGTTGAGCATCGAGATATATGGTGATTCTTGATCTCAGTATGCCGAAGACCGATGAGTTCTCTTTGTCGACAAACCAATGCAGAAGCGGAAGAGGCCATAACAACCGACATAATTTCTATGACGCACAAGCCTGGACATTTTGTTTCGGCCGAAGGCGCGGGAAATGAAAAGCAGAGGCAGTTTCTTCTGAGTTGCGGCTGCGATAAGATACAGGGCTATCTCATCGCTAGGCCTCTGAATGAAGAGATAGCTATCGAATTTCTCGAAAGCTATAGCAAGAGATAATTCCTTCGACGGAAATACGAGTTTGCTCAGTATTGAATATCCCATCCCCTTCGATTTCACAACGAGGAACAGCTGTGATGTTTGACCCGGATCGAATTACAGTGGTAACAGTTCTCGACTCACATCCCGGTTTTGTTGAAGAGAGTTGATACTATACTCCAGCTAGCATCATGCAAAATCCGAGGTTAAGGATCTTGTTTCTCCCTTTGGATGATTCAATTACGAGCTGCGTTATTGCTATGGCATGAAGTTGCATGACACAATTTGATGCGTAATATGACGAAGCATTTCGATTATATGTAACAATTATTTTAAGTGTCTTCGGATGTGTTGTCTAATGTATAGAAGCGACTACTATTGAAGGCACAGTAATCACTGGCAATTATTTCGTCACGAGTTTGAATCGTAAGAATGTCGTGTTTGTTCAAGAGAGGACATCCTGTGTGCAACTCGTAGAGTTTAGGTTTTGGCCTTTTGTGATACCTGTTGTTATAATGAAGTGAATACTCCTGGGTTAGCTTAGGTTGTAAGAATGACTAGTGGATTCTGTTAAAAGTAGCTTAAATGATTTCGGTTATCATACAGACTTAGTCGACAATTACAATTATCAGGGTGAGGCATATGAGCCTGAGAAAGAAGAGCATTTCAATAAAGAGTATCATTACTATCGTGTCTGTTTCAATACTGCTCTTTTCGACAATCGTTATAGGATACCTGATCATTTCGAGATGGCTATCCTCGGCTGAAAAAGAGGCTGAAAGAATAGTCGAAAACCTGGGGGAAAACATCTACAATCAAGTCTCCTCGTTTATGCATATACCTCACAATGTGAACGAAGTCAACCACAAGGTTATCGAATATGGAATTCTCGATCTGTCAAATGAAGAGCTTAGAGAGAAGTTCTTTGTGGGAGTGTTGAGCGCTCAAAGCCCTCATATATATAGTTTTAGTTACGGTACGGCAGACGGGGAGTATTACGGAGCCCGCAGAAATGAAAAGGGAGTCATTGAAATAATGCGAAATGACGCCTCTACGGGAGGCAACTCATGGTACTACTCGGTTAATGAGGATCTGACCGCAGGGGAGAGGGTCGTCCAAGCCGGTAAGTTCGACCCACGTACACGCGCCTGGTATAAGGCCGCCGAGGAATCTGGAGGGCCGGCGTTATCTCCTTTATACAAGCACTTCGTGATGGA
>NZ_JFHJ01000631.1:0-1836 GCF_003666285.1 Mesotoga sp. HF07.pep.5.2.highcov
GCAACCATCCTCCTTTGTTCCTCCCCTTTATAGTGTCGTAACTACAAGGGTAGGTAATTCCGGGGGAAGTTGCAATGGCTCTTTGCATTAACAGGGAATTTTCCCTGCAATTGCAGGGAATCACTCACTGCAATTACCGGTACTTATATTCTGCAGCAAACAAAAGATGCTTCGCTTTCGATAGAAAGGAAGCATAAAGATGATTCAACGTACAAAAGAGAAGTGCAGTATGCCATTGAGGTTAAGTTCATACACCCCTTCAATGCGAGAAATATAAATATGCTCGAAGAGGTGATCACAGACAATGAGAAACTGAGATTGGCCACCGAACACTCCGATGGTTTCACTAAAGCCATAAACCTGGTTTTCTGTAGCTCGCAGGAGAAAGTCAGATCCGATCGTAAAGATCCTGTAATTAATAGAATAAGAGAATACATCAGAAATGGTAGAACAGTACACGAGAACAGAGAGTATAAGGTTCCTGAGGCTGCACTAAATGCATTTATCGATTCTCATCTGGATGAGTCGAGAAAAAATACCGATAAACCGATTACCTGGCCCGCTAAAGGCACCATGAATTCAGGAGATTGGAGGAATGAACTGATAAGCACGATAATAAGGTAATTGTCTGTTCAAGACTTCTCTTCTGTGCGAAACTTGCCTTGTTTCTTGAATACGTACTGAATTGCTGACTTCGTCCTTCCTTCAGGCAGCAAAAATATACGTCTGGAGAGTTATGATAACCGAGGTATTACGCAAGCCTATGGCAGAGAGAACTGAATAACAAGGATCAAACTCCCGTTCCTCAGGATTTCTTGATTACTTACGTCTTGCTGACTCTCATAAAACCGTTGAATGGTCCTTCCGATATTCCCCTGACGATTATCTACTCATGATAGGCTGGCCAACATTTTCTGCCTTCAGCTAGAATCACTCACTCAATATGCTCTTAAGGTATTATGCTGGCAGATTTGACAGAATTGAGCCGAAAAAAATGGTTAAGCGGAGCCTTTTTCCTGCTCCGCCCACGGGGACACCCCCGTGCAGTGAAATTATAGCACTTTGCCATCCTTAGGAGAAAGTGATCGATAACAAAAGAAGATGCATATTGCTCGACATAAGAAAGCATCACCTGGTTTTTTTCATTGAAAGGAACATACCGGATACCGGACTTTCCGGATCAAGTCAGCTCGCATTGTCTCCATGATTGGAAACAGGTTTGTCATTTGAAGCTCTGAGAAGAGTCAATATGGCAAAAAGCGAAAACGAGAATCAGAATGTGGCGACTACAAAGCATTGAGAAGCCTAATTGATGAGGCTTATAAACATGTTTTAGCGACAACGACATGAATGAACCACGAATGAAATGATATTCTATCGCCTGATAGTCGACGCTGACTCCTAAGTACTCTTATCTGTCCATTGAATGTATCTCTATTTTGCCGGAAACGATCTGCTGAGAGTCGCTCTTAGAAATGCATACAGCATAATAGATATGATAGCATGTTTCTATTCCAAAAGCCGCTGAATGTTCAAGGTTTGTCTCGAACATAGCACACAAAAGTCCAACCAAGATCTAGGAGCAACAATTCTTTAGAACATTTAATGGAGATGGGATTAGTCAATTAAACCTTTCTAGGTTGCCAATTCACTACAAGATAGCTTGTTCTTGAGTCCAGAAGTAAATTATCACATTTGTTTCGTGAGTTTTGGTTAAGGTATAATCAATAGTGTCTTTAAGTTAGGCAACTTTACTAACGTGTTGCTCTTCTAGTTTTCCCTGTTTTCAACCAAATCCGTTGCTAGAAAAAAAGGAGGTATGGGAATGAAAAAAGG
>NZ_JFHJ01000450.1:0-4489 GCF_003666285.1 Mesotoga sp. HF07.pep.5.2.highcov
CTCGTCGAAGAGATGATAGCAGAGGATGATGAAGAAGAATAGGGGACCTGAGGTCCCCTTTTTGTTATAATCCTCTATGGAGGTGTTGACATGATTCTTGCTCTCGGCGTCTTTCTTCCAGAAGTAAAACCTGTAATGGACAGTATGCTCGTGCTGGAGTCAGGAGAGATACTTGGAAGACACTTTTGCAGAGGAGTCATTGGTAACAATGAAGTCGTTGCCTGTGGTGGTTTTGTTGGAAAGATCGAGTCTTCGATGCTCACTCAGAGATTGATTGATCGCTTCAATCCGAGATTGGCCGTTCTTTCTTCATGCGCGGCGGGAATCGATGAATCAGTGCAGATAGGCGATGTTGTTGTAGGTACCGAGTTCGAGGAATATGACACAATCTTCCCACTTAGCGAAGGTAAGATGGTTATGAAAGCGCCCGACACGCTTCTCATGAGGTTTCTCAAGGTCTACTTCAAGGCAGGAAAATTCGGTAAGATCCTTTCGGGTGATGCGGTGGTCGCAAATGCCTCGGTTAGAGACGAAATACACTCTTCCCATGGAGGTATAGCCCTCGATATGGATTCTGCGCCGTTCGCAAAGACCGCTTACGAGAATAAATGTAGTTATCTTGTAATAAAAACAATTCTAGATATGGCAGATGAGAATTCAAAGAGGGATTTCGATAGGCATTTCTCTGAACTTGCGGGAAGGTCATCTGAACTACTCGTCGAAATAATGAAGAATCACTATATAGACAGGGAGTGAGAAAGGTGGACTGCATATTTTGCAAGATTGCCAGTGGAGAAATTAAGAGTAGTTTCGTGGGGGAAAATGACTGGTTTGTTGCCTTTGACGACATAAATCCCGTTGCTCCCACTCATGTTCTGGTAGTGCCTCGCAAACATGTGAAGAGTCTTGAAGAGCTGGCAAAGTATGACACAGAATGCATGAGAAGCTTTTTTGAGCTCGTAGAACAGATAGTCGAACTGAAGGGCATAAAGACGAGCGGTTACAGGCTAATCGTCAACCAGGGCAGTGATTCCGGACAGGAAGTAGAGCATCTTCACTTTCACATACTCGGAGGAAGAAAGCTGGGAAGACTTGGATGAAGGAAGACTTTCAACACTACTACACAGATCAGACCGAACCGCCGAAAACCATCCGGTCCGTTTATCTTCGCCTTAGAAACGGCCATTCTTACACATTCAAAAGTCCCGAGGGAGTGTTTGCCTTTGGGAAGGCGGATAGAGCCTCACTCTTGCTAATAGAGAACTGCATTCTTGAAGGTCAGGAGAGCATTCTCGATCTGGGTTGCGGTTACGGCGCGGTAGGCATCACACTCAAGCTGGAACATCCAGATCTGAAACTCCACATGAGCGATGTCAATACCAGAGCCTTGACCTTTTCAAAAATCAATGCGAGAGATCACAATATTCTAGCGGACGTTCGCAAAGGCGACCTCTTCTCTCCCTGGGAAAAGACAAGCTTTGATTCCATTCTTTCAAATCCCCCGATAGCTGCCGGTAAGGCAGTGTGGCAAAGGATGATAACTGAGGCTCCTGAGTTTCTAAATGAGGGAGGCTCACTTCAGATAGTGGCGTACCATAACAAGGGTGGTTCAAGACTTGAAGCGATAATGAGAGAAACATTTGGAAACGTCATAACTGCGACAAAATCCGGCGGTGTTAGGGTCTATGTCTCCAGAAAGCTCTGATGCCATTCTCCTTCTGGAAAACTTAACTGTCAAAGTGGGCGACGAAGAGATACTCTCGAGGTTCAGCCTCGATGTTGGGCCGGGCGAACGCATAGCTCTGCTCGGCAAGAACGGCTCCGGAAAGACTACTTTGCTAAGGGTTGTAGCCGGTTTGAAAAAACTTGAATCGGGAAGAAGAATGATAAACGGAAGAATTGGAATGGTCTTTCAGAATCCCGACACCGTGCTCTTCGGTACTACTGTTCGGGAGAATCTCTTCTTTCCTCTTCGCTCGCTTTCAATTTCTATGGAAGAGTCGCGTAGAAGGATAGAGCTCTTCGTCACTGAATTCGGCTTCTCAAATATCGTAGATAGGGACATACTGACGCTCTCCGGAGGACAGCGTCAACTGGTTTCGCTTGCGGCCGCTCTCATATCTGAGCCCTCTCTTCTTCTGCTGGATGAACCGTTATCGATGCTTGACCGGCATGATAGAGACATGATTTTACGGACTCTTGAAGAGGTTATTCCGCAGAGGACATCGATGCTCTTTGCGACTAACAGGTTTTCCGAAGTCCTGAACTGTGAAAGATTCATAATTCTGGGAAGAAAGGGAAAACTCTTCGATGGGGGTTATAGAGAGCTCAGGAATTCCTTTACCGTGTTCGAGGAGTCGGGAATGTCGATCCCCTTCGAGATTGCTGTCTCATGCTGACTGTTAAAGAAGTTTCCTTCGCCTACAAAGGTCATGGAAACGGGAGTCAAGTTTCCGCCTTGAAGAGGGTCACTTTTGATATTGCAGATGGTTCCTTTGTCATATTGACGGGAAGGACCGGGTCCGGTAAATCTACTCTTCTTCAGCTTCTTTGCGGATTGATTGAACCCGACGGTGGCGAGATTCACTGCGAAGACGGAGATCTCTTTTCGAAGAGCTCAATGATCTTCCAATACCCCGAGGATTGTTTCTTCAATCCCACGGTAATGGAAGAGTTGGAGTTCGGTCTTAAGACTGCCGGAAAGAAAGGTTCTGAGAAACTGAAGGCGATTATCGAAGTGATTGGTTTCGACCTTGAGAAATTCAGTTCTAGAACTCCCTTTTCACTTTCCGGGGGCGAGCAGAGGCTTCTTGCCATTGCATCGATGGTCGTGCTTGACAAAGCGATTCTTCTCCTCGATGAACCGACATCGGGGCTGGATGATAGAGCCGTTCAAAGAGTAAGAAACCTCCTTTTGTCCGAGTACCGGTTAGGAAAGACAGTAGTTGTATCTACACACTGGCCTGCAGAGTTCCTGGATATGGCTACTCATGTAATGAATCTGAGAGAAGGCAGCCTTGAATATTTCGTTACAGTAGAAGACTATGTCGACAGTAATCTTCATAATAGGCAGCTTGAAGAGAAGGAGAAGTATCTGATAGACTACTACAAACGCTTCAAGGCTTTTCCCGAGAATGATGAAGAGCTGATCGAATTCGTCAGGAGAGAAAAGGAATGCTGAATATATCTGTCATTGTAAACACGGTTGCCGTGATCATAGGTTCTATAGTTGGATTGCTCGGTGGAAGACTTCTGAAGGACCGTTATAGAAAGGTCTTCTTTAACGTCATCGGAATTCTTACCATGGGTCTAGGAATAGAGATGTTTCTAGATACAAACAGTGTTCTCGTCGTTCTTGGAAGTCTGATTATCGGCGGGGCATTGGGAGAAGCTCTAAACATAGAGGAAAAGATCGGCAGGCTTGCCGGGAACAAGCACGATGACGAGAATTTCGTAAAGGGCTTCATCACGGCATCCGTCCTTTTCGTAGCGGGACCAATGACCGTAATTGGATCACTAAAGGCCGGCCTTTCCGGTGAAAATGAACTTATATTCATCAAGTCGCTGATGGACGGAATCTCTTCTATGATGCTATCTGCAGCTCTAGGTAAGGGCGTACTTCTTTCAGCAGCAGCGTGTATCTCGTGCAGGGAGGACTCGTCTCTCTTGCAGGAGTGCTTTCCTTTCTCCAGGATCCGTTGTATCTAGGGGACTTTTCCGGAGTCGGCGGTCTCATGCTTCTTGCACTGGGAATCAGACTACTTGAGATAAAAGAAATCAGGGTCGGCAACTTTCTCCCGGCCCTGATCCTCTCACCTGTTCTTACCTGGGTCTCTCTTCTCTTTACCTGAAGGCCTCTAGCTCAGTAGAAACATCGATTGACGATCTCTCTTTTGAAAGGATAACTCCCTTCTTCAAAACGGGATGAAGCTCATGATATGTCGGCTTCTCGTTCTGGTACAGGATCCCCATGGGGATCTTGTCATCCCATTCAAGCGCCGTTTCAAAAGCCTTGACTTTGTCCGTAGGATCATAGCTCGCATCTTTTTCATGGACATCGTAGAGCCTGTCTTTGTAATACTTGAAAGTGTTCACCTTGTTGAATGTAACGCATGGCTGCATTATATCGACGACTGAGAAGCCTTTGTGTTTTATCGCAGCCGAAACAACCTTTCGAAAGTGCTCCTTGTCTCCGATGAAGGTTCTTCCTACAAAGGCAGCGTCCATAGTAATAGCCAGCGCAAGGGGATTCAGCGGTTCATTAATCACGCCCTGCAGCTGAGAACTCGTCTTCTGGCCCTTTCTCGTTGTAGGAGATCCCTGGCCTTTAGTGAGCCCATAAATCTGATTATCGTGGATCAAAACGGTGACATCAAAATTCCTTCTAATGCCGTGGATAAAATGATTCCCACCCTCTCCGTACATGTCACCATCACCGGATTCCGCAATAACAGTGAGTTCGGGATTGACAGCCTTTATCGCGAAAGCG
>NZ_JFHJ01000279.1:0-6945 GCF_003666285.1 Mesotoga sp. HF07.pep.5.2.highcov
TGGTGGCCTCTGTCTTCAATATTTGGCGAAACTTTCCTTTTGTCTATTTGATGCTCCTATCAAGGCTTCAGTCGATACCTGACGATTACTATGAAGCTGCTGAAATTGATGGGGCAACGTCTTGGAAGCAGTTCACTAATATAACACTTCCAGAGCTCTACTTTGTGATGGGAGCGGTAGCACTAATGAGAGGGATCTGGAATTTCTACAAATTCGATGAAGTCTATCTGATAAGCAAGAGGGCGGGAACACTACCAATCTTCATCTATGAAAGGGTAATAGGCACTACTTCGCCGGAGTACGGAGTAGCCGCTGCGATAGCAACGATTCTGATGGTAATAATGCTTTTCTTGATAACCGTGTACGTCAAGAAGGTGTTGAAATGGTAAAGAGAAAATCACCCTTCAAGAGAGGAATGTTTATTTTTGGGATCCTTCTTTTGTGCTTTTTTATTCTAATTCCGTTTTATTTCATGATTCATGTATCATTAAAAGCCGATTATGATCCAAACAAGCTGACATTTTCGAACTTCACGGTAAGAAATTACCTCGAGATATTCGGTTTGATTCAGAGTAGCGAGACAGAGTTTTTCGGAGATGAAATTATTAGGGCAAATCTTGAGCCGGTACTGAAAAGAATCGAAGAGCTGGAAGAAAGGACGGCCTCACTGGAATCGTACACTCGATATGTTCACGAGATCCAGTTGGAGGCAAAAGAGAAAGAACTTAGGGATATTGTAGATCTTGTAATTGATTTCAGTGGAATAGAAGTTCAAAACAGAGAGGAATTTATCGAACGCGCGATAACTCCAGGTACCGAAGAGACGGAAATCGTTGAGGAGAATATGAAATCGATTTTCAGTGCCAACGATGTAAAGAAGTTTATCGATCTTAGGGAAGAAGTGGACAGCGCTCTAACCGAGGAGTCTCTCCTGGCTGGTCTAGAGAATGCAAAGGCCCAGCTCAAATCCTATGAAGCTCAGAAAAAAAAGATAATCGAGGAGAGAGCAAGTGAATTCCCCTTCCTGAGATATCTTAGTAACTCATTAGTCTTCGCAGGAATTTCAGCTTTAATAAGCCTCATTGTTGCCATTTTCGGTGCCTACGCCTTTTCGAGGCTTAGATTCAAGGGGAGAAGTTCTGTTCAGCGATCCGTTCTATTCGTTTATCTCTTTGGAGGGACGGTAATAATGGTTCCGCTTTATCAAATGGCGGTGAAGCTCGGGATCCTTGCAACGCCATTGGGAACGGGAATCTACTTGATCATGGTTTATGTTATTCAAACATTGCCGGTTTCTTTGTACATGCTGGGCAACTATTTCAGAACGATACCGTTTTCGATAGAAGAAGCCGCTATCATTGATGGTTGCTCAAGAATTCAGGCGATCTTCAAGATCGTAATTCCTCTTTCTCTTCCAGCGATAGTGACTGTATATATCTACGCATTTATGATTGGTTGGAATGAATACCTATTCGCATCGGCCTTC
Organism: Mesotoga sp. HF07.pep.5.2.highcov; assembly: GCF_003666285.1. Lineage (NCBI taxonomy): Bacteria > Thermotogati > Thermotogota > Thermotogae > Kosmotogales > Kosmotogaceae > Mesotoga > Mesotoga sp. HF07.pep.5.2.highcov. Next base: position 1,487 of record NZ_JFHJ01000279.1, read on the forward strand.
CTTGGTTTGAAGTCATACAAAGATCTCTTCACCCTTCCAATTGGGTTGAACGCGTTCTCAGGTTCCGCCCATGCTGTTTGGGGTAGGTTGATGGCGGCTTCTGTGGTTTCCGCAGTTCCAATAATTATCATCTTCAGTCTCATGCAGAAATACCTGACCAGCGGATTCACTGCTGGAGGCGTGAAAGAATAGGAGGTGTCTATATGCCCGGACTGAGTCATGATTCATACGATATAGTGGTGGGAATACCTAGTTTCAACAACGAGACTACGATTAAATATGTTGTCGAGACGGCGGCCATAGGCTTAAAGCAGTATTTTCCATCTATGAGAGGTTGCATTGTCAATGCTGACGGGGGCTCAACCGACAGGACAAAGGAGATGTTTTATTCGGCTTCAAGTAATGGGGTAGATTTGCTGTCCTTTGTATATGAGGGAATTTCGGGAAAAGGTAGCGCAATGAGATCAATAATGGAGAAATCAAAATCATATGGAGCGCAAGCAGTCCTATTTCTTGATTCCGATCTCAGAAGTGTGGAGCCATTCTGGATAGAAAGGCTTGCAAGTCCGATTCTGGAGGAAGGGGCAGCCTATGTCACCCCTTACTATATAAGACACAAGTACGATGGGACAATAACGAACAGCATATGTTATCCCCTCACCACAGCTCTTTATGGAAAAAAGATCAGGCAACCCATCGGGGGAGATTTCGGAGTTGGAAGGGAGCTCCTCGAATACTACACGACGGTACCCGAGAATACGTGGAGATCGGACATTTCAAGATTTGGAATAGATATATGGATGACGACCTCCGCTGTCAATGAAGTCAAAGGAAGCATTTATCAAGCCGCTCTCGGGACGAAGATTCATGATGTCAAAGATCCTGGAAAGCAATTGGGGAACATGTTCAAAGAAGTTGTAGGCACCCTGTTTTCCCTGATGCAGAAATATGAGGATAATTGGAAAACAGTGGGTGACTATTCCGATTCACCTATCTATGGTGACGTTGTGACAGGTATACCGGAGCCGCTGGAGGTCGATCTCGAAAACATGATTTCCAAGTGCTACGAAGGCATACACAGTCAGGAAGATTTCATCAAAGACATTCTTGGTGCGAAGATTGCTCGAAATCTCTTACTTCTTGGAAAATCAGACGCGATGATCGATGATGATCTTTGGGTTAGAATTATTTACAGAATAGCTTCAGGCTATAGAAAGTTAGCTCTTAGAGACAGACTCATAGAGCTTCTAGTTCCGCTTTATTTTGGAAGGGTTGCCAGCTTTGTCTCGAGAACAGAAAAGATGACCCAGGAAGGTGCCGAAGAAGAAATCGATAAACTTCTGAAGAAGTTTGTAGAAACGAAGGATGAGTTGATATCTATATGGGAGAAGAGTTCAGAATAACTGAAAAACTGAAGGCGATGATAAAGGTTTAAACCCTGCAGAGAAGAAGGCAGCCAGATACATTATCGATTTTCCAGATGATGTTATCCATCATTCAATAAGCGAACTCTCAGTACTTGCGGGAACAAGCGAGACCACAATTTTCAGGCTGTCAAAAAAGCTGAACTTCAATGGATACCAGGCCCTCAAAATACAGCTAGCCAGAGAACTCTCGCGAGAATCACCGCCAATTTCAGCCGACAAGAATAAGCTGATTTCCGATCTCATTGAGGCACTTAATCAGCAGAACCAACTTATTGATGATGTTCAATTAGACAGAATTGCAGGTAAAATCGTTAGAGCGAATAGACTGATTTTCTTTGGAGTGGCCTCAAGCGGAATAGTTGCCGAATTTGGGGCAACCCTCTTCATGAGAGCCGGTTTTTCGACCGCGTTCTACACAGACCCCCATTTGCAGATAATGACTGCCGTCTCGCTTAACAGGGGAGATATAGTTTTCGGTATCTCCGCCAGCGGGAATATTAGGGACACTGTGAAATCCATTGAAGTGGCTTCAGACTCTGGGGCGTACACTGTAGCAGTTACGGGTGGGATAGGATCGAGAATAGTGAGTGTTTCCACCGAGACCATCTACGTAGCTCAAGGGGGTCATGAAACCGGGATACCACTTCTTCAACCCAGAGTCTGCCAGCTTACGGTAATACAACTTCTTCTGGAGAAGTCCATAAAACTAAGAAACGGAACGCTGCAGACTCTTGAAAAGGTCGATAGAACACTTGATAAGAAAAGATATCTTTAGTCTGAAGGTCTAAATACACTCTCTCCGGTAGGTTTCTAGTTCAACCGTTGAACACAGCCAAAGGTTTTCTCAATGTCTGTAGCAAAAACGTCCACTTTGACAAGAGAATTACCGAATAGCTGCTTTGGTACTAGGGCTGGGAAGCAGAAGTTTTCAAGCTGCTTTCAAAGGAAAAACCATTTTCGAAAGCAGTGAGGCAGGCTTCGACAACTTCTGTTCTGTAAAGTGAACCTTTGTATTTTACTATCTGATCCAGCGAGTACTCCTGTCCATACGGCTTTCTGTATGGCCTGTAAAAACTCATTGCCGCGACTACTTCAGAAACGGCAAGTATGCTACCCTCAAGGCTAATTTCCGAATCCTTTAGGCCGTTCGGATAACCGGAACCGTCAATTCTCTCATGATGCTGAAAGACTGCGTACGAGACTTTATCGGGAAATGGAACTCCTCTACTTATCTCGAATCCCGTAATGGGATGTCTTCTAAGAAGTCTGGCCTCAAGAGCATGCAGTGGCCCGGGTCTAGTGAGCATGTCCAAAAACATCGAGTTCATTCCTAAGTCGTGTATCTTTCCGGCCATTTCAAGACAGGCATGGTAAAAGAGTCCAATGCCATTTCCTTAGCGATTGCTGACGCAAGCTTCGAAACGTTTTCCTCATGTTCTTCTACATATATGCTCTTCATTCTGAACATCTGTAAAAGGGAGTTTGCGGTACCCCTGCAAATGTCGAGCCGACTTGCGGTATCATATTCCAGAGTTCTTCTGGGTGCACGATAATAATCTTCATTTACGCTAAACCCACTTTCTCTGAGAGTGTACGGATGGAGTCTGGAGATTTCCAGAGCACTGCTTTGGTCAATTCTTGAAGAGTCATAAAGGCAATATGCCGTTACTGGAGACTCTTCAACGAGATCGCTCACAGATGCCTCGTACTTTAGAAGCTCTTCCATTTTCGTCCCAGATTCCAGGATCGCAGTACCTTCCCCGGCCACACCGAGGCCATTATAGCCTTCCTTTATAGCCCTTACTGCGGCTTCTTGCAGAAAACTAATCTGTCTTACGGGATCGAAAACGCCGTTCTTCACATATGACTTTTCGAAATCGATTATCTCTAATGTCTTCGAACCTAGAAGATCATCCAGGTTATAGGGGAGCCCGTCAGTTGTCTCTTTAGAAGGAATGACATCCCTTTCTGGTCCAAAATAAAGAAGTTTGTAATTTTTGGAAAGACCTTCTTTAAGGAAGGTGTTTATTGCTTTTCTTAGATCGTGAGCCGAACCATAAAGACAAACACTATGAGTATCTGATTTCATTAAACAACAACTCCATTAATATATGACGAACTTTCTTCAGGAGGTCATATCAAAAAAATTATTGCATAAGTAATTTCACACTTTGCCATAAACGAATATGCACTGTTAGTTAAATGGTGGCGACCAAAAAGTGTCAGAGTCTTATTACTAGCTTTATCTGGAAGTAAATTCAGAAGATGTCTCTACATGTTCTTGGGAAAACTGATGGTCACGGTCGTTCCCATCATGTACCTCGATCGTACCTCTATAGATCCGTTTATAAGGTTGAGAGCGTGCTTAACGAGAGACAGTCCCAGCCCCAATCCAGAAGATCCCGAAGTTCTTGCATTGCTTCCTCTGTAGAATCTTTCGAAGATTCTCGGTAGTTCTTCACTTTTAATACCTATTCCGTTGTCTTTCACGGAGATGTATATTCTGGATTCGACTTCCCTAGAGACGATTTCAATTGTATCGCCAACACTTGAGTACTTAACCGCATTCGAAATCAGGTTCGATATCACTCTGAAGAGAAGAAGCGAATCTACGGCGGCATATGTGTTAGGGGAGACTGTTGTGGTTATCTTCAATTTCTTTCTTTTCCATTTGCTTTCGAGGTCACTTACGGACTCATCAATTAGTTCCTTCAAATTGACGGTTTCAATCTTGACTCTGTAGTTCTGTAGCTCGAGATTAGACAGTATTCCAAGTTCTTCAACCAATCTCGAAAGCCGTCCAGTCGATCTCGCTATCCTTTCGATAGTCTCGGAAACATCTGCAGGTAACTCCATTTTCTTTTCTATTAGAAGCTGTACATAACCGTTTATAACAGCCAACGGTGTAGAAAACTCGTGGACAATCGAATTGACAAAGTCCATCTTAGCGCTTTCAAAGAGTTTTTCACTCGTTATGTTTCTCGCTATTATATATGGTGCAGAAACCCTTATTTTGAGATAGTGAGTCGTGTCATCCTTAACGAAGATCGTGTCGATGGTGTAATTAGTACCCGAAATGAGATTATCTACTATCTTTGAAATGCCCTGAACGTGGAGAGCGTCAGGTAAGGCTAATCCTTCCACATCTCCAAGCATCTTTCTAGCCGATAGGTTGGCCCTTGTTACGACCAGACCTTCATCTACCATTATGATTGCTTCGTTAAGTTCATCGAGCAGAGATTCGTTCATCTCTGCTCTCCAATGACGAATTTGTAACCGACTCCCCGAACTGTCTTAATGAATCCCTCTCCAACCTTTTCTCTGAGTTTGCTTATGTGGACGTCAACGGTTCTGAAATCGCCGAAGAAATCCATTCCCCAAACCTTGTCCAGTAGCTCTTCGCGAGTAAAAACTCTCCCGGGGTTTTCCGCGAGCAGTTTCAACAATTCGAATTCTCTTCTTGTCAGCTCTTCTGACTTTCCATTTTTAGTTACTGTGTACGATTTGAGGTTAACTACGGCGTCACCAATCGTAAGTTTATCTTCCAAAGTACCGGATATCTCTGTTCTTCTCATGACAGCCTTGATTCTTGCCACAAGAGCCCTTGGATTGAAGGGTTTTGTAACGTAATCATCTGCGCCAAGTTCAAGCCCAAGAATCATGTCAAGGTCGGACTTTCTTGCGGTCAAAAATATTATCGGAATTCTCGAATACATTGTTCGAATCTTCTTCACGAGATCGAGACCATTTGCGTCAGGTAGCATGATATCAAGTAATATCACGTCGGGCTTTTCTGAACGCAGGGATGACCATAACTCTTCTGCATTTGCGGCAGTTGAAGTCTGCATCGATTCATTCTCACATGCAGTTCTGACAATATTCAGGATATCGAGATCGTCATCAACAATCAATACTTTCAACGTCGCATTTCCTCCTTGAGCTCTCGCCCTTTTCTATGTAATAGATCTCTTCTGCAATGTTAGTCGCATGATCGCCGGCTCTTTCGAGAAATCTTGACACTAGCATCAAATC
>NZ_JFHJ01000146.1:0-2033 GCF_003666285.1 Mesotoga sp. HF07.pep.5.2.highcov
GTCGATCCTTTGAACAGAGGAGTTTACGCTCAAACTCTGGAGCCAGACGATCTGGGATCAGTTGTCGGTAGTTTCCGAACATACTCCGAAATAACCAGAGGATCTTACAGAATAATCGTTCGATGGGGTGAAAACGAGGATTACTACTACTTCCAGATTGCAGATTATAAGAAGCCTACTTTCTTTACACTGGCAGAACCCACAACCAGTGCCTTCAGAAAAGGAGAGCCTGTCACAATTGATGTCTCGTCGGAATACTACTTTGGAGATCCGGTCTCTCTTGGAAAGGTAGACTACACGATCTACAAAGGCACTCAATACATTGACAATGGCTCTGCAAGACTGGACGGTTCGGGAAAGACCGTAATAGGATACACAGGGGAGCTTGAAAGCGGAGCCTACTACGCGATAGTGACTGTGTCAGATGACACAGGTATGCAGTCACGGAGTGTGGTCGATTTCAAAATTGTACAGGGAAGTTTCGATTTCCTAGTGGATTATAGATTCACCGAAAATGAAGCTCTTGTAAGAATCGAAACCAGGTTGAATGACGATACTCCTGTCTCTAAGGAATTCGAGATAAAGGCCTGGTACGAGGAATCAGTAATTCTAATGGATAAAGGCGAACACGTTGAAAAGAATCTAAAAATAAACGTCTTCAAGGGTGAACTCTCAACCGATAGCGGCGGAAAGGCAGAGGTATCGATTGATCTTAGGCAAGTTCCTCCAGATACGGTAGTGTACTTTGAGATAAATGGTTCGCCTTCAGGGGAACCTGAAATCGTAAATACCTACTCAGTTTACACCGGAGGTTACTATGACTATTATGGGTCGATATTAATCGATTCGGTGAAATCTGCGGAGCCAGGGTCTAGTGCAGAAGTGGTCTTCTACACACCGTCACCGATGGATCTGTGGATCATTTCTGATTTTTCCGGCGAATTCAGTCAATTCCCATTCAGTTCGACTGAAGGGAAAAACACGGTCTATATAGAAGTACCGGAAGGGTATGCCTACGATAATTTCATGTTATTCATCGTCGGATACAGGGATTATCAGATTATCCAATCAAGCCTGATCGAAGTCCAAACGTCTTCAAGAGAGCTATCAATAGAGACTCTCACTCAGGAAAGGTACAGTCCTGGTGATACAGTGAATATGAAAATCCAGGTTACCGATTCCGAAGGCAAACCAGCCGAAGTTGGGCTTACCGTTTCCGTTGTATCCCAGGCAATGCTATCCATATTTGAAGGGGACTACGATCAGTGGAAGGGATCGTTAGGCAGTCCTTTCAACAGAGGGTTTAACACAATCAGCATCAATGATCTCTACTATTCCGCCTACCCATCTATCGCAAAACTCGGAGATTTGCTTGAATCACAACCGCCGGCCGCAGAGTCCAAAGTTACGGGAGGTGCTCCGCTCGGCATGGGCGATCTAGGTGGAGATGAGAAGAGCCTTACCTCTGATGTAAGGGCAAGAAAGCTATTCAGTGATAGCGCCTTCTGGTCTACCGGAACTTTCACAGATGAGAACGGTCAGGCTGAACTGTCTTTTGTAGTGCCTGAAGATCTAGATACCTGGACAGTAAGGACTTTATCTTCCAGTGCGAACGGTGATTTTAGCTACAGTAAATCGAGTTTCGAGACATGGAAACCAATGACCGTCAGCAGTTTTCTTCCAGAGTTTCTTATTGCTGGAGACACCGTTAACCTTGTCTTCTCTGTTAAGAATAACCTTGATTCAACCCTACCTGTAATCACCGGCTTCTATCTCGGCGAAGAAGTAATAGAGGAAAAGGGTTCTTCAATAAAAGCATTTGAGAGCCGTTCATTCAGCTACGAGGTCAATGTACAGGATCTCTTGTCCTCTGAGAAAGATCAGAAGCTCAAAGTGAAGTTTGTCGTCAAGGGAAGCCACGGCTCAGACGGAGTCGAATACGAGATTCCCATAAAGCCCAGGTTTTCTTACTCTCGATTCGGTTCCCTTGATTTCCTTGAAGGAAACAAGACTCTCGAATTCTCAGAAAACTC
>NZ_JFHJ01000651.1:0-2963 GCF_003666285.1 Mesotoga sp. HF07.pep.5.2.highcov
CTGAATCTATCCTTCATCTCCCTTATGTGACCTTCAACGGCAAATGAGGCAACTTTTCTGTTCAGTTCCTTATACTTTTCGCCGAAGTCTTTTTCCATCTTGCTCAGTTTCAGAAGATATGAATTAACCAGCTCACGAACCTCTTCGCCCTTTTTCGTAATCTGCTTCTGATAATCTTCGGGAAGAGCCTCATATACTTCCTGTGTAAGTGGCTTTCCGTTCCATATAGGAATTGTTGCGACTCCGGTCTGGTTTATTTGAACGGTGTAGTCTTTCTCTTTGGCCTTCTCAATGAGTTCCTTCAACATGTTTGAACGTTTCTCCGACTGTTCATTCTGTAAGGATGTAACTTTCTGCTGATAGTCCTCGCTTTGAAAGCTCTCGCCAATGGAGTTTATAGCTATCTCGACAAAGTCATTCATTTCCTTCTGAAATATCTTTCCCGTCCCCGCTTCAAGGATATTGAGTTTGGAGACCTTGGGTCGTCAAAATTATAGACGTATATCCAGTCTCCGGGGGTCTTAGTGCCCTCGACTTTCTTTTTGAGATAGCGACTTACAAAGGTCCTTCTGCCAGTGTTGGTAGTACCCGAAACGAACACATTGTAACCCTTCGCATCTATGTGAAGTCCAGTCTCAAGTGCCCTTATGGCTCTTTCCTGACCTATAAACTCTTCCAGTTCGCCAACGCATTCAGTAGATTTCACGTCTTCCGGTAGCACGATCTTCAGATCTATGTCCTTCCAGGCAACTTTTCTCATGCATCTACCTCCTTCTATGGATAGATTATAACAAACAGGTAATCTAGAAGCTTGATTTCTAGTTGTTTACCCTTTGAGAAGAGATTGTAAGAGCCAGATACAGCTCAACCTTCCTTCGACGGGCCGACGAGCTTCAGCTTCTTCCTGACAACTATCCCTTCGTCGGGAACCTCTTCGAGTATGGTCAGATTGTCTATTGTAAACTCGTGATGAAAATCCCTGAAGACAAGTCTCTCCATAACAGGACCAATGTTGGATCGTTTAAGATCATCTCCAAAAACGACGGTAATATGAGGTATCCAGTGGTCTTCATCATAAGCGATCGCTCTGTTGCTTACCGAATCACGGAGTTTGATCCATAAAGCATGGTGGAGAGATGCTAAACGCGAATTCCTTGCGAGTCCAATGAAGATCACCGGTTTCTCACCGGAGAAGACTCCTAGATACTCCGTTCTGGCCATCAAAGGGGGCGTACTGGAAGCTATGACCTCGATCAAAGGGTCGATTCCAGTCTCCTCCTCTTCTACAATGCAGTAGGTTATATGAGGAAAAGGGGTTAGAAAAACTGAATAAAAACCAAACTCGGTCTTCAATTCATCCCATATCTCTCTGACGAAACGATCCAAATCCTCTGGGAGAAGAGAAACAAGTGCTTTCAGAACCGCGCACCTCCATTTGATTATTATAAGAATTATATCAGTCTGAGTCTTTGGCCCTGCTCAAAAACCTTTCACTCCTCGATGCGATTTCGGGGAGAAGTATTAGGGTAAGAACCATCCCCACAGCTAGCCCGCTTACCATAAGTTTCGCTACATCCACATAAAGCAGTAATGGTGTCAGGAGCAAAACGGAGAAACCCGCAACAAGACTTATGCCATTTGTAAGAATTGCCCTAGCCGTTTGTTCATAAGCTTTATGCGAATCACCAAATCTCCTAAACCAGATCGTGAAATGGATGGCGTAGTCGATTACCAGTCCCATCAACATTCCCGAAATAAGAGCCGTAGAAATGCTCAGGGGAATCCTGAAAACGGCCATGAAGACGAAGTTGAACAGTGCCGTCAGCAGAATTGGAATAGTAGCTATTATGGTTGACTTCAAGCTCCTGAATATAGAAAACAGGAGTAAAATGATAAGCCCGAATGAGACAATGAGACTTTGAATCTGGTTCTTGACTACCGATGAATTGACGCTCTCCCATATGAGAGTTGTTCCAGCCAGAGTGAATTCGAAGTTCTTGTTCATTTCAGGGAATTTTCTTATGGCCTTTTCGACTGCGGCTTTCAATCTCTCCGCACTCAGGCTGTCGCTCTGAGATGAAAAGATGTTGAAACGGATCGCATTGTCACTGACCAGAAGTGAAGTAGAATCACCAAATGCCTCTGTAGAGTTGAGCACTCTGATCAACAAAGGTAAGGGTACGTTGGTTTCTCTCGAAAGGTCAAAGAGACTCAAAACCTTTGAAACTCCTTCAATCCCCTTCAGCTCCCGTTCGAAAGCTTCTAGATTCTCAACCTGGTCACCTGTGAATGAAATGCTCCCTCCCTCTGCAGGTTCGACCATGAGAGTATAATTCGTCAACCAACCGAAGGCTTCCTTCATCGTTCTTGCGCTTTCTCTGATCTCTGAATCCTCCTTGAAAAAATTATACTGATCAATCGTCATTGGAATAGTGATGATTAGTAAGGGAGAGACAATACTTGTGGCAACGACAACCCAGATAACCGCTCTTTTAACTAATGGATGAACATCCCTCGGTGGCAAAACCTCGCGTTTAGTACCCACCTTAGGGGTAACAAGCCCCGGAAGGACAGTGATAGTAAAAATCGCCGATAAAAAGATTCCGGAGCAGACGAATATCCCCATTTCCTGAAAGGCCTTCATATCGAGTAGGATGTATGAAGAAAAGCCCGCCATAGTTGTTAGAGCAGAAAAGAGTATAGGAACTCTCTCTTCGTGGATGGTCCTTCTGACGGCATTCTTCATATGGATGTTTTCTTCAAATCTCGATAGGAAATGCATCCCGTAAGCACTGCCAATTATAATTATGAACGAAGGTATCATAACCGTAAGACTGTTTATAGAAAGTTTGAGCAGTCCCATTATTCCTATTATCACCATTACTGCAGCCAACGGTGGGACAAGGGTCAGAAGTGATAGCGATATTCTTCTGGACTTGATCATGTAAACTGCCATGATGGCA
>NZ_JFHJ01000601.1:0-1200 GCF_003666285.1 Mesotoga sp. HF07.pep.5.2.highcov
CCCAGAATGATGGGCTTTCAGGCAGAGGGAGCGGCCCCTATCGTATATGATAGAGTTTTTGAGCATCCCGAGACCATCGCGACCGCTATTAGAATCGGCAATCCCGCAAGCTGGAAAAAGGCAGTTGCCGCAAGAGACGAGTCGGGAGGCGTTATCGAGGCACTGACAGACGAAGAGATCCTTCATGCTCAGAAACTCCTGGCCAGCGCGGAGGGCGTCTTCTGCGAACCAGCCTCTGCGGCTTCCTTCGGCGGATTTCTCAGGAAGGCGCGAGAGGGCCTTTTTGAAGAAAGTGATATTGCCGTCTGCACCCTTACTGGAAACGGACTTAAGGATCCAGATGCGGTCTTGAAGTCTGTGGACAGGCCTGTTGTAGTCGAGAATGATCTCGAGGTAGTCCTGAAAGAGGCGGACCTGAAGTGAGACTGAAGGCACCTGCCACGACGGCGAATATGGGGAGCGGATTCGACGTCGTCGGAATGGCGTTGAAGCTTCATAATACAGTTCAGTTCGAAAAGTCAGATAGATTCAAGGTACATTCTATCGGTAGGTATGGTCTCGAGATAGGGGATGCCGTCGAAACCTTCGGAAATGCGATAGAGAGATTTGAGAAGCTCACCGGAAAAAGAGTTCCGGCCATTCAGATTATTCAGGAGTGCGAGATACCGCCAGCCCGTGGGCTTGGCTCTAGCGCCGCTGCGATTGCCTCCGCATTGTTCATTTCGAACATAATGACCGGAGGAAGGATTCCCACTGATGCGCTTCTCGAAATCGGAACGGAGATCGAAGGCCATCCCGATAACATCGTCCCATGTATGGTTGGAGGCCTCACCGTATCCTATTACGACGGCTCGAGGTTAGATTACGAGAAGTTCGAAATGCCCGATCACAGATTGACCTTTCTGGTGCCAGAATTCAAGCTTTCTACAGAGGCAATGAGAAAGGCGCTTCCCGATTCGATTCCCTTTAAAGATGCTTTGGGAAACATAAAGAATGTCTCTCAGTTCATTTCCAAAGCCTCCAGAGGCGATTTCGCTGGAGCATTGAAATACACAAAAGACTTTATTCACCATACGTACAGGATAAACAGCGATCCAAGAATGAGGGAACTTGTCGATAGGATAGAAGAAAGGAATCCGAGTTACTGGTTTGTCAGCGGTTCGGGATCGTCTATCTGTTGCGATCTCGAAGATACCGGAG
>NZ_JFHJ01000720.1:0-1524 GCF_003666285.1 Mesotoga sp. HF07.pep.5.2.highcov
TGCTTTAAGGAAAAAATAACATGAAGCGTACGACTGAAGAAAAAGGACAGTCTGTCTGTCCCTGAAGAGCGTTCTAATCTGTAATCCCCGGTTCCGAAGTTGTCTTCAACATTAGCTCTTCTCCTTCCCGAATGTTTCCGTCACTTATAGATAATATGATACATCACAATAGAGACTTGTCAAGCAAAGAAACCCGCTGACGGGAGTTACACCTAGTGAAATTGAGAGAATTTCTTTCTCTTTTTGACAGCAAAATTATGATCGCTGGCTTCTTCACCACTCCTTCTTCGCACGCATATATGCAAGATCCAGTTCATAGGGCCATTCCCAGAAATCGGTCTCACCTTTTTCCTTTGCTTTCAAAGCTTTGTGGACTCTCTCTCTGCTGAGGGGATAACTGTGGATCCTCATGCCCGTCGCTTTGAACAGCGCGTTATTAAGTGCCGGAGCCGGAGCTATCATCGAATGCTCTCCAACACCCCGGTTCCCGTAAGGAGAAATCTCTTCAGGTACCTCTTCCCAGAAAGACTCGATTTCTGTAGGAGCATCCATTATCGTGGCGATTTTGTAGTCCGTGAAATCGGGATTGAGCAGTCTGCCACGCTCGTCATACGACAAGCCTTCCATAAGGCATGCAGAAAGACCCTGAACGGTACCGCCTTCTATTTGACCCTTAATGTTTATCGGGGTTATTGCCTTGCCGACATCGTAACCCGCGCAGACTTTGTTTACAAGTATCCTTCCTGTGCCGGGATCGACCTCAATGTCTATCCCGACTGCGCCAAGGGTGAAATGGGCAACTACCTTTGAGGACTGTCCCGTATCGGGGTCGGGATAGATCAGATCCGGCGGTGTAAACGAACCGGTGCCGATAATCGGGCCACCTTTCAAAATTCCGTCAGGCATTTTGAAACCATTCTGAACTCGTTCGTCTATCCTTTCACTCTTGCCAAGTTTGTGACACTTGACGACTCCGTACTCTATGCTTATTGTTTCGACCGGTGTCTGCCAATACTCTGCGAACAAAGCGAGGAGCTTCTCTCTCAATTCGCTAGCAGCTCTTTTCACAGCCATTCCCATTGACCAACAGGATCTGCTAGCAACCGTCTGCCAGTCATAAGGGTGGCTCTGAGTATCTGGATAATATACTTTGATCCAGTCGTAAGGAATCCCGAGTTCTTCAGAGACGATCTGTGCGAAGGCGCTGTAAGTACCCTGCCCCATATCCATCGTCGCAGCCAGCACTTCTACGGTCCCGTCTCCGTTTAGCTTGACAATAGCGGACGAAGAGGCGTCTGCAGGAATCGCAGGCGCTTTTATTGCCAGCGCGATCCCCTTTCCTCTCTTCCATCCCTTCCGTGTCGCTGGTTCTTCTTTGTGCAAATCCATCTTCTCTACCACTTTGTCGACGATCTTCTCAAGAGCGTGATCGTGCATTGGCATCCCCGTGCAAGTTGTCTGGCCCTTCTTAATAAGGTTCTTCTTTCTGAACTCTACCGGATCGATTTTGAGCTTGTGGGCAAC
>NZ_JFHJ01000597.1:0-10678 GCF_003666285.1 Mesotoga sp. HF07.pep.5.2.highcov
CTCAGCCCGGGAGCGTATCTGGTTATATATCCTATATCCGGCGCCGGTTTCGTGAAGGCCGGGTAGAGCAAGAGGGCGCCGAAGTCTTTGAGGAGAATCCTTCCGGCCGAGTCCATGGCGATGGCCTTCCTTTCGGAATCGGTTATATCGCTTATCACGGCCCAGGTCTGGGCGTTGAGGAAGATCTTTCCCTCTTCGTTCTCCTTCGAGCCAATCTTGCCGCCATCGTCTTTGGTCGCGCGGATGAACCACTCGCCATCCCAGGCGTATTCGTTCACGGCGTCCTTCAGCGATTGCATCACGTCGCGGCACCTATCGGCGAAGACCCCATCTCCCCGCTTCGTTGAAAGAGGCAGGAACCGCTCGAGCAGAAGGTACATGAATTGAGCAAGCCAAACGCTTTCTCCCTTCCAGTCGCTGCCCACGGCGTTCATTCCGTCATTCCAGTCATGCTCTCCTATAAGGGGCAGCCCGCGTGGTGAGAAACGTTTAAAGGACTTCTCGATGGCAAGCCTACAGTGCTCGTAAAGCGTCGCTGAACCGCCGTCAGCGAAGGACACCTCTTCATCCAGTATGCCGTAATCGAGCGTTTCCCTCACGTACTGCGACGTGATGAAGGGAAGCCACAAAAGGTCGTCCGAACAGCCTGTCCTCGGACCGCCGCCGCCTATGGTAAACCACCAGTGAAAGACGTCTCCCTCTCTGAACTGGTGTTGTGCGTGGAGTAGGATCTGTTTCCTCATGAGGCCCGGGTCGGAAACAAGGAAGATCTGCGAGTCCTGTAACTGGTCCCTGAAGCCGTAACCGGCCGATACCTGGTAATACCCGGACTTGCCCCATAATCTGCCCGAGATCGCCTGGTACTTCGACCAGTAATTGGTCATTATATTCAGCCCCGGGTCGGGCGTTTCGACCTTCTCGGTCTCGAGCAAACCGTCCCACATCACTTTTACTTCCGAGAAGAGTCGCCTGGAAGCCCCGAGGGAGCTGTGAGACTTCAGCAGTTCCTCCGGGTCCTCCTCGCCGATGATCGCGGTGCCGGTGGTGAATACGACGCTCTTCGACTGTCCCGGAGCCAGCTCCATCTCGACCTGCAGGGCGGCGCAGGGATCGCCGAACCTGTCGCACTTTCCCGGCAGTTCGTCCTCAAAAAGCGCGGCCGGTCTCTCCTGGGAGCCGTACATCCCGATGAAGGATTCCTTGTCGCAGGTGTAGGACTTCACCGGCTCGCTCGCACCGTGAAAGGCGATCTGGTTCCAGTCGGTGTTGTTCCACCTTCCCTTCCCGTCGGGGAACTGTCCTAGATACTTTCTTACGAAGATCGCGTTGTCTCTGAAGGCCGGTACGATGAAGAGCTTGTGAAACTCCCTGTGCTCGTCGGGGAAGTTGCCGAGAACCCACTCGAAGTACGATGTGATGTCGAGTCTCCGGCTGGTGGCGCCCTCGTTCTTCAGGGTTATCTCGGCCAGTTCCACCGGCGCCTTTGCCGATACGAAAACTTTCATCTCCGAGTAGATATCCTCCACGCGGTGGCGGTAGATGGTATAGCCCATCCCGTGGACCACTTCGTAAAGAGAGTATTGGGCCATTACCGGCTTCCAGCCTGCCGACCAGAATCTTCCGCTCTCCCTGTCACGTATGTAATAGTACTTGCCCCAGTTATCCTTGATCAGGTCCTGGTAAGATCTGGTAATCCGGTTCTGGCCGGCGTTGCCCCGCCAGGAGTAACCGCTCCCCGTGTGGGAGGCGATCATGGAGTAATCTCCGTTACTTATAACGTTCACCCAGGGGCGAGGAGTTCGTGGATCGACTATCACGTATTCCCTCCCGTCCGGGGTGAAATATCCGTACTTGCTCTCGAAAAGCCTCACTTTCCACACGCTCCTCAAAAGACGGCCTTACGGGCCTCAAACTTTTTCCGCTCCCGGAAACTCCCGTCGAGCCGGACGATCCGGCCCTCTCG
Source organism: Mesotoga sp. HF07.pep.5.2.highcov (assembly GCF_003666285.1). Classification (NCBI taxonomy): domain Bacteria; kingdom Thermotogati; phylum Thermotogota; class Thermotogae; order Kosmotogales; family Kosmotogaceae; genus Mesotoga; species Mesotoga sp. HF07.pep.5.2.highcov. The sequence goes on from NZ_JFHJ01000597.1 coordinate 1,964, forward strand.
CCCTTTGACCGTCGCTTCAAATTCAAGATCTCCGGTCTTCACTGTGATTGTTTTGTCGTAGTCATCGTAGTTGTTGAGGAACAGAAAATCCACGCCTTCCCCTTTCCTGAGCCAGGCATCGATGAATTCCCCCTTTATCTCGACGTTTCTTTCTATTCCAAGATGCTCGCAAAGCCTGCTGAGGACTTCGAGCTTGTACTCCCTCTCAAGCTCTATACCGCAGCCGAGCATGACTATCTCGCCCTGCCCGACAGAACCGTAAAAGGCGCAGGCCGAACCTTCTTCGTCGAACCCGAAAGGCGACAAGCCCGAAAGTTCACGGTAGCTCTCGGTGTAGAAGGCGTTTATTTCAAGGCCAAAGATCCGCGCCATCGACCGGTCCCTCTCTTTACCTTTTTCGACGTTCAGGCGGTCGCGTATGATCGCACACTCTCTACCGTGTTCTTCCCGCTCCGGCAGTGAGGGGAAGAGAACTAGCCTCCCGCCGCTTTCCATATACCGGACGAGCTTTTTCTGAACACCGGCCGGCATGAAGGGACCGGAGAAGACCCAGAGAATTGGCCGTTCCGTCGGATCGATCTCTTCGACCGCTTCCAGATCGACCGCTCCAGCGGTATAGTTCAAAAGGAAGAGCCCCCTGAGCAGTCCGTCGAACGTAGCCATGTCCCTGTGTGCTTTGATCCGGGCGAAGGGGTATCCGTCTTGGGCGAAGAATTCGCCCGCATAGTAAGAGGAGATAAAACCGAACCACGTATCGAAGGCCGGTTTGGCGTTCAGCAATTCTTTCTCGGACGCTCTTACGGTACTTATCAATTCTTTGATTTTGTTATAACTCCCCCTGAGCTCTCCACTGGCTCCGATGGGCGCCTGCCAGTCGTGCGCGCTTCCCATGAGGCCGCTCCCCTCGGGATTTCTCCCCCCGACGAAGAGATAGTAATTGATCGCGTTCATTCCGCCCGCTATGCAGAGCCGGCTGGAGAGATCTATCGAGGAAGGCATGAGTTTCGGCCTATCGTGCTGGAAACCGCTCTGAAACTCGGCCGAGAAGAGCGGTTGGGCAGGATTCTCGACGGCCGTCATGATCGAATTTGAGATGCTGATATCGGTGAAGTTCTCGTGTACTATGTTGCCTATATAGTAGTCGCCCGAAAGAACAGCCCGCTGTATGTCGGCAGCCGCCTTCAACTGGGAGACGCCGATTGGGTAATTCTTGCCTCTCTTGGCGTACTCGAGCGTATCAAAGCCGTGTATGTTTATTATCTTCGGCAGATCGATGCACTCCTCATCCATGAAACGGGAGAGAGTTTCGAGGTACTCCCTGAAGTATTGCCTCATGAACCTGTGATATTCTACGTTCAGGGGAAAGCCGAACTGTTTGCCGTAACTCCAGGCCTCTAACTCCGCGAGAAGCTCAGGTGCTCTGGCCGTGAGGTATTCGCGAAAATGGGCGAGGGCAACCGGGTTGTAATCGCCCGTGGAGGTCACCCAGTGGAGCATGCCCACTTCGTTGTCGAGCTGGATCATTATCGCGTCGCTCTCCCGGATAGCCTTCGCGATCGATGCGTACCACTCTCTCACGCAGTCGAGGAAACCCGGATGCAGATATGAAAAGACTCTGGTGGGGTGCGGCTTTCCCTCGATCGTCAACGCGATTCCGTCGGGGTGTTTCATGTAGAGCCAGTCGGGAAGCCCTTCGTTCTTGAGCTCGGACATTATGTACGGACCGGGTTTGATTATGAGGTCGAAACCGTATTCCATGGCCAGCCTTGTGAAACCCGTCAGATCCCTTTCTGGAGTGGTCCGGCCTTCGAAGTCTGTCTCGCCCTCTTTTGTCTCGTGCCAGAACCATGGTACGTAGAAGCTCAACGTGTCGAAGCCGGCCCGCCTTATCTTTTCCAGCCTGTCGGACCAGTCGCCGGCCGGAACCCTGAAGTAATGCATCTCGGCCGAGAAGAGAAACCTTTCCCGCCCGTCGATGACGAACTTCCCGTCTCTGCATTCAACGCGCTTCACCACGCACCTCCTGCTGAAACTAATTGAAACGTTTCAACGGTATTTCAAGCTTATCATACAGGAGAGGGCCGAAGAAAATCCCGTAAACTTCGAAGAAGGATGTATATTCCCACTCACGGTTGAATAAGTGAAAAATCCTTTGTGTCTCTTCAGATCAGTTCGAAATAGCCCTTCAGGTGTTCGACGCTGTTGCGCCCGAGGAAGACCTCAAACCGCCCCTTCTCAAGAGACGGCTTCAAATTTTCATCGAGAAAAGAGAGCATCTCCCCCGTTATGTCGAACTGTACGTTCTTCGATTGACCGGCCTCTAGGAAGAGTTTTTCGAAACCTTTGAGCTCCATCACCGGTCTGGTGACGGAGGCCGTCACATCCCTTACGAAGAGCATAACCGTCTCCGAGCCGTCGTAAACGCCGCGGTTGGTGACACGCGCGCTCACTTTAAGCTCTTCCCCCATCTTCGGCGAATCGCTCGAGAGCGCGAGATCTTCGTAATCGAAATCCGTGTAGCTCAAACCCCAGCCGAAGGGGAAGAGCGGTTCGTCCTGGATATCTATATACTTCTTGAACAGCGGACGGCCCGTGTTTTTCCTGTTGTAGTAGACCGGTATCTGACCGACGGCGGCCGGAAATGTCAGCGTCAATTTCCCCGAGGGATTGTGAATGCCGTAGAGGATTTCGGCGAGTGCGTTGCCGGCCTGATGGCCGGGCTGCCAGAGCTGGAGAATCGCCGGCACGTTAGCCTCCTCCCAGCTCAAAACCAGGGGCCGGCCGCTCACCACGACCAGCACTACATTCTCGTTAATTTCCATGACCGACCTTAGAAGCTTCCTTTGGACCGCGGGTATCGTTATGTCAGCCCTGGAGCGGTTTTCGCCGCTCATAGAGGACGTCTCGCCCAGAACCATCAGCACGACCTGCGCCTTCGACGCGATCTCGCGGGCCCTGTCGATGCCGCCCTCTATGTCGGAGTTTATCTCGCAGCCCCTCTCGTAGCGGAATTCCTCTCCAAGGTTCTCCAGACCTTCGAGAACGGTTACACTCTCCTGCACCTCGACCTGTCCGGCCCAGCAGCCGAGCATGTCGGGCCTGTCGTCTGCCAGCTGGCCTATCACCGCAAGTTTTGTCCCCTTTCGCAACGGCAGGAGATCCCGGTTCTTGAGCAGGACTATGGATTCGCGCGCCGCCTTCAAGGCCAGTTCTTTCGCCGCGAGGTTTTCTAGGCTCAGCCGGCGTGCGTCTTCCATCACGAACCTTTTTTTGCCGAAGAGCCCTAGCCTCTCCTTCAGTTTCAGGACTCTCCCCGCCGCTTGATCGATCTCCTCGACCGTAAGCTTCCCTTCGTGGACGAGCTCTTTCAGATATCTCTCGTAGACTCCGGAGTTCATGTCTATATCCACCCCGCTTTGAAGCCGAGACGGGCCGCCTCCCTCCCGTCGGAGGCTATCGAGTGGTTCACCAGCTCTTCCACCGATTCCCAGTCGCTCACCACAACTCCCCCAAAGCCTAGCTCACCCCTTAGGATCCCCCGTATCGCACGCTCGTTGCCCGAGACGGGTATCCCGTTGAGATCGTTGAAAGATGACATCACCGACATCACACCAGCTTTAACCGCCGCGTCGAAGGGTGGCAGGTAGATCTCCCGGAGCGATCTCTCAGAGATATCGGCCCCATCGTAATCCCTTCCGCCCTGCGGTGCGCCGTAGGCAACATAATGCTTGGCACAGGCGGCGGTTTTCGGCATGTCCTCCCAATCGTTTCTCTGGTATCCCCTGACCCTCGCTCTCGCCACTTCGCTTCCCAGATAGGGGTCCTCGCCGGCCCCTTCGGCCACCCTGCCCCACCTCGGATCTCTCGAGATATCCACCATGGGGGCGAATATCATGTTTATACCCTCCATGGCCGCCTCGCGCGCCGACAGGGCGCACGTTTCCTCTATGAGTCCCAAATCGAAGGAACAGCTCAGAGCGAGGGGAATGGGAAAGATCGTCCTGAATCCGTGAATGACATCGTCGCCTATTATCAGGGGGATGCCAGTTGGCGAGTCGAGGGCCAGGTTCTGCCTCATCTGCGTCTCTTCGCCCCTGTTGTTCAAAAAGGAACCGATTCTTCCCTCGGCCAGCGCTTTCTGTTGAGCTTCTCCATACTTGCCATACATCACCAGCTGACCGATCTTTTCCTCGAGCGTCATATCACTCAATCTCTTCATGTGCAGCCCTCCCGGTCGAATCCCTCACCACCAACGTAACATCGAGATTGATATTGCTCACCTCGTCGTACTTGCCAAAGATCAGGCTGATAAGCATGTGCGCGGCCAGTGAGCCGAGCTGGTACATCGGTCTCCGCACCGTGGTCAGTTTCGGGGTTATGTACGAGGAGAGTTCTATATCGTCGAAGCCGACAAGAGATATATCCTCCGGCACTCTCAACCCGTACTCGTTTATCGCCTTGAGCGCGCCTATGGCCGTTTCGTCGTTGGCGCAGTAGAAGGCCGTCGCGATCTTCCGGCCACGATTCACCTCCAGGTAACCGCTCATCAAGCTCCGACCGGACTCTTCGGTGAAGTCGCCCTCCAGAACGTCCCCGGCCACAACGTTGAGTCCGAACTTCTTCATGGCTCCGGTGAAGCCGGAATACCGTTCTCTGGCATCCAGAGTGTCCTTCGACCCCTTTATGAAACCTATCCGCCTGTGGCCCAGTTCATGGAGGTGTCTGACGACTTCGTAAGAACCCCTTTCGTTGCCTATCCGAACGCTCCTCACCCTCTCGCTTTTCAACACCCTGTCGAGCGTGACTACAGGGAAGTCCCGTGAGAAGCCTTCTATATCCTCGGATTTGACCGTCGGCGTCATGATGATGAGGCCGTCGACGATATCGTTTTTGAGAAACTTGGCGACATCCTGACGGCGGTTCTCCAGCGTGCAGTAGATCAAAAGGTTGTAGCCCATGTTGTGAAGAACATCCTGAATGCCCTTCACCAGAGAATCGTAGAAGGGACCCTTTATTTCATGGACGATGAGCGATACGAGGTCGTACTTTTCCTTCTTAAGGCTCCTGGCGAAGGTATTGGGAACGTAGTTCAGTTCCTTCGCGGCCTTCAACACTTTCTGCCTGGTCTCTTCGCCTATCCTGTTGCTGTTGTTCAGGACGTAGGAAACGGTGGAGATCGAAACCCCCGCGAGTTTCGCCACGTCTTTTATAGTCGCCAAGGTTATCCCTTCTTTCATTGAAACGTTTCAACAAATTATACTATTTTTCTCACTCCGGCCAAAATCCCGGCGGGAAATACCTGGGCTATAATTGTTTAAAGGTTTCAATGGCCGTTGCGAAGGTGATGAAGAATGAAAAAAGAGAATTGGTCGAAGATCTGTGGAACTCCCCGGTTGATTTCGGCCGAGATCCACTACTTCAGACTCGAGCCCGGAGAGTGGAGAGAGAGGATCGAAAAAGCGAAGGAGGCCGGCTGCAACGCGATAGCTTCCTACATTCCCTGGCTCTGTCACGAGAGCGTCGAAGGAAGATACGATTTCACCGGGAGGCTAGACCTGAGAGCCTTCGTGGAGCTTGCTAAGGATTTGGGGCTTTACTTCATAGCAAGACCGGGTCCCTTCGTCATGGCAGAGCTAAAAAACGAAGGGATCCCACACTGGCTGTACGATAAGCACCCACATCTCAGACCCATCAGCTGGGAAGGAAGAAAAGTCGAGAGCGCCATGGTCATCTACAACCACCCGGACTTTCTCGCAGAGGTCGAAAAATGGTACGTCAGAGTGGGGGAGATCCTCGGACCGTTGCTGGTCGGTAGGGGAGGAAACGTTATGGCCGTCCAGCTGGATAATGAGATAGGCATGCTTCAGTGGGTCAACAACACGCCCGATCTTTCGGACTTCACGCTCGCGAGGTTCAACGACCGGGTCACGGAGAAGCGCGGCCGGGAGCCCTACGGCTTCACGCTTGAGAAGCGCGATGAAACTTACAGGCTCCTCCGCAGCCCGGGAGAAGACTTCTCGCTGGAGTTCATACGCGACCTCGGCGAGTTCACGCGCGAGGATTACAGAGAGTACTTGCAGAACCTGAAACAGCTGGCCAAGAGGGCCGGCCTCGAAGGTATCCCCTATATAGTCAACATTCACGGTACGTCCGAAGGAAGGGGCTTCACCTTCCCGATAGGCATCAGCCAGCTTTACAAAGCCTGCGACGACGAGGAGGTCTTCCCCTCTAGCGATGTCTATCTGGGAGATCTCTCCTTGAGGAACTTCCAGGACCTCTACACGATAAATGAAATGCTCGCGGCTGCCTGCGGGGGAGTTTATGGTTCCATGGAATTCGAGTGCGGCGACGGCAACTACGGGGACAACTACGGGCAGAGGATTGACCCTTACACGCTAGAGCACAAGCTGAAGCTCTGCATCGCCCAGGGGAACCGATTGATCAACTACTACCTCTTCTCGGGAGGAAGAAACTATGTCCTTGATCCCGAGCCGCTCGACGGCAACGGAAGGATAGCCTTCACCGGCGAGCTCCACGGCTTTGCGGCCCCGATCTCTCCTACGGGCGCGGAAAACTACACCTACCGCTTCCTGAAGGAAGCGACGCTCTCCCTCAAACCACTGGCGAAAAACATGGGCAATCTCTCGGTAAGCCATGATCCTCTGACGGTGGCCTTCATTCCGTACTATTTCATGAGCGAGTACCGTTACGGGACGAGATCCGAAGAGATGATTTCCGATCTCCAAACTCACCGGGCGGGCAACTTCTGGGACAGCTTCCTCAAGGCACTCCTGCTACTGGGATACCGCTACGACGTGAAGAATATACAGGATGGAGAAATCGATCCCGAAAGGCTGCTGATCCTTCCATGTGCGAGGTATCTGGACGTTTCGATCCAGAGAAAGATCGCGGATCATGTCGAACGCGGGGGAAGGCTGCTGATTTACGGGGAGTTGCCTCTCTTCGATATGACCGGCAGAGTTTGCAGGGAACTGATTGAGGCTCTAAGCATAACTCCCGGGGAAGCTTACCACTCCTCTAACAAATATTTCCTCTCGGTGAAACCTTTGGGTTTGCCGGAATTGGCCACGCATTTCGCTCGGGCCTTCAGAATGGAAGGGGGCGAAGAGCTCGCCGTAATAGCCCAGAAGGGCGAAACGTGCGCCGCCAGAGTCGGAAGCACAACGGTCATAACTGCCCATTTCAATTGCAACACCGGCTTCTTCGGCCGAATTCTCGAGGGCTACGGATTGAAACCTAAGATCTCCATGACGGGCGATTCCTTCGCGGTTTTCCCCGTCGTGAGCGTCGGTAATCGCGGAGAGAGACTCGTTTACGTCTTCAACGAAGATAACTTTGAAAGGCGTATTGGGCTCCGCTTTGAAGAGGAGCCGCTTTTCGGGGGGAAGGAGCTACTTCTCAGGGCTAGGGAGGTGGCTGTGGAGATGCGTTACCCCTGAAGGTGAAGAAATGAATTACGAACGGCTCAACGCGGACCTGATCGAAGAGTCACAATCACTACTCAACATCCCCGTCAAATGCGATGCGGAGTCACTGGATAGATATTCTAGAGACGAGGCGGCGGAATTGAAAGCAGTTAGACCGGAGGTCGTCACTTTCCCTGTAAGTACTGAGGAAGTGTCGGAGATCATGAAATTTGCAAACAGGCACTTGATTCCAGTTACGCCAAGAGGCGCTGGAACAGGCCTTTCAGGCGGCGCAGTGCCTTCATACCGTGGAATCGTCATGAGTTTCGAGAAGATGAACAGGATTCTCGAGTTCGACGAAGCAAACATGATGACCTGATTCGAGGCAAAAAAAGCCTTTGATCGAAACAACACACTCAATCCGGGAAAGATTGTGGATCTTCGAGAGACCAAGGGTAGAGGTCAGTAGTCAGGGGTTGGAGCAACAGAAGCCGGTTTGCCGTTGAAAGGTTCTCCGTTCTCCGAAAAGAATGGTTTCAAGTTCCAAGGACCAAGTTGCAACAATAAGAAAGAAGACCTTTTCTAAGGGGCGATGAGGTAAGCTTGTTACTGGCATTCAACAAGACAGCACCGAGTGCCGAATCAAGTTCAGACGGTATGTGGCATCTTCGGAGAACCCACCGGGATGCTGAAACAAGTTCAATACGCCGAGCACGGGGTATCGATAACAGGGTATGGGGTCTCGTGAAAAGAACCGGCAATCGATTCAGGGTTTCAATGCAGCTGAGGAAGTTGTCCAGGCAGCGGTTTGTGGAAGTCCCTCACTCTGTCATCCCGAACTTGTTTCGGGATCTGCACTTTTGAAGACCGTGGCCGGTGGTAGCAGGTTGGGGGTTGGTCAGGAGCAAAAAAGAGATTGACCCAGTCCTCGAGAAGCAATTCAAAACCATCTGATCAGAACCAACTTATTTCGTCATCCTGAAGCGCTCATGTTCAGGATCTGGGTTTTTTCAGGAACCGTGGTTGGTGGTAAGAGGTTATGGTCGGAAAGAGCGAAGTGAAACCTGTTCTCCGTTGGACGGTTCTCCGTTCTCCGAGGAGAACCCGTTGCTCGTTCAAGAGCGAGGATCTGTTCTTCGTTCTTGGTTGAAATCGTAAGAAGTGGCATCAAGATTCCGACCAGGAGCTTTGTCGGAATGACAGAATCTAGCCCTTCCGCAATAACGATATGTTGGTATCCCACGGAGCGTGCCCTGATTAGCCTGCCCCAATGAGCCTGCCCTGAAAT